>JAQUFE010000082.1 GCA_028684815.1 Sulfurimonas sp. | reverse complement strand
CATATAAAAGCCGCACTAAATGTCTCGGTCATGGGTTGTGTGGTAAACGCCATAGGAGAAGCCGCACACGCCGATGTGGCTATAGCCTATGGAAAAGGAAAAGGCCTAGTTATGGTAAAGGGTGAAGTAGTTGCAAACTTAGATGAGAGCGAGCTTGTAGATAGATTTGTTAGTGAAGTTGAGAAGATGGCGGAGAATCAGAATGATTGATATCTCTTCCATAGGTGAAACTTTAGTAAATGAGAGTAATCTTGATTTATTCAGATTGACTAAGAGAGGCTAAAGAGTGCAAGACAACCTATATAATCTAGCCTTTGAGAGAAGTATCTTAAGCTCTATTGTTTTTGAGCCACAGCAATTTGATGAACTAAGCACAGCACTAAAAAAAGATGACTTCTACCTTCCAGCTCATCAAGATATCTTCTCTTCAATGTTAAACTTGCTTCAAAAAGACCAGCCCATAGATGAAGAGTTTATAAAAAAAGAGCTCATCAAAATCAAGAAGTTTGATGAGCAAGTTATGCTCGAGATTCTCTCTGCAAATCCCATCTCAAACACAAAAGCCTACGTAGATGAGATAAAAGATAAATCTCTAAAACGCCATCTATTAACGCTCACAACTGAGATAAAAAGAGTCACAGTAGAAGAGGAGCTTCCATCTGCTGAAGTTATAGACATAGTAGAGAGAAAACTTTACGAGATAACTCAAGACAACCAAACGAGTGACTTTAAAGACTCACCTCAAATGACACATGACACGATGGAGTATATCAACGAGATGAAAGCTCGCGGTGACACTGTACTCGTCGGTGTTGATACTGGGTTTCATGAGCTAAACAAGATGACTACAGGTTTTGGAAAAGGCGACTTAGTTATCATCGCAGCAAGGCCTGCAATGGGAAAAACTTCTTTTATACTAAACACCGTAAATTCGCTTATTATGAAGTCAAAAGGTGTAGCTTTTTTCTCCCTAGAGATGCCAGCTGAGCAGTTGATGCTTAGGCTTCTCTCTATTCAAACCTCTATCCCTCTTCAAAAGCTTCGCGTTGGAGATATAACTCCTGATCAAAACAAATCTTTGATGAGCGCTATTGAGAAGATGAACTCTGCTAAACTCTTTGTGGACGATCAAGGAAGCATCAACATAAACCAACTTCGTTCAAAGCTTAGAAAACTCAAAAATCAACATCCTGAGATTGAGATAGCTGTGATAGATTATCTTCAAATCATGCAAGGAGTTGGTAATCAAGATAGACACCTGCAAGTCTCTGAAATCTCTCGTGGACTAAAGATGCTAGCTCGTGAACTGAATATGCCCATAGTTGCTCTCTCACAACTAAACCGTGGACTTGAAGCTAGAAACGACAAACGACCTATGTTGAGTGATATCCGTGAATCTGGCTCAATTGAGCAAGATGCCGACATTATTCTTTTTGTTTATCGTGATGATGTCTATCTTTACAAAGAAGAAAAAGAGAGAGAAAAAGCTGCAAAAGCTGATGGTAAAGAGTTTGTTTCACAATATGTTGAAAAAGAAGAAGAGGATGCCGAGATTATTATCGGTAAGCAGAGAAATGGTCCAACTGGTCATGTAAAGCTTGTTTTTCAAAAAAAGCTCACTCGCTTTGTAGATGCACAACCAAAGGCCATAATCACAACCTATGAGCATATAGATACCAAGTCTGCAAACATCGACTTTGGTGACAATATAGAGATGCCAACACTCTAAGATGGCACTAGAGAGAGTTGAGCTTTTTAAATATAAAGAGTTTCTCTCCTTTTTAGTTCTAGCTCTCTTTGTTCTTAGCTACTCTCTGCTTATAGAGTATCAAAACTACAAAAAACTAACTCGTTTTGACTCAGCTGTTGTAGAAGTAACGGTATTAAAGCAGTACGAAAAAACAAAAAATTCAAGAACTTATCAGGTACTAAAACTAAAAACAGATGATTCGCTTGTTTTTTATACAGGTGCAAAAAAGAATTTTCAACATGTTCTTAACAAGAGGCTCACCCTTAAAATTTATCCTAAAAAAGTATCTTTTTATGACTACCTGACTACTTTTTACGCCTACTCAAAAGTCCAAATCATACACAAAGAAGAGACTCTTAAACAAAAACTAAACTCCGCAGTTGCCTCACAGCACAAAAACCATCAGATAGCAAATATCTATCAAGCTCTTTTTAGTGCAACACCGCTTGAGTACTCTCTTGTTAAGAGCTTCTCAAATCTTGGTGTCTCGCATCTCTTAGCTATCAGTGGTTTTCACTTAGGAGTTCTTAGTGCTATACTCTTTTTTCTAGTAAAACCCATATATGCTTTTGCGCAAGATAGATATTTTCCCTATAGAAATTCTAAAGCAGATATATTTATCTTTGTAGCTTTTGTGCTTCTTATATATCTAAATTTTCTAGACTCCCCAGCGTCCTTGCTTCGCGCCTTTGTTATGCTTGTTATAGGATTTGTACTTTACGATAGAGGTATAAAAATCATCTCCATGCAAACCCTTTTACTTACCATCATACCTATATTGGTGCTATTTCCTAGACTCTTTTTCTCGCTTGGTTTTTGGCTCTCTGCATCTGGAGTTTTTTATATATTTCTCTTTCTAATCCATTTTAAGCATCTACACAAAGTTTGGCAATTTCTATTAGTGCCTATCTTTGTCTATATCACGATGCTACCACTATCATTAGTCATTTTTTCAAACTTTAGCATTTATCATCCACTCTCTATAGTTTGGACTTCACTCTTTACAATTTTTTATCCGCTTAGTATTTTTTTACATCTTATGGGATTTGGAGATTTGTTTGACACAGCTTTGGGGAGTTTAATCTCTCTAGGAGAGCATGGACAAAATGTAACAATCGGCTATATTTGGCTAATTCTCTACGCTCTCATCTCGCTTATTGGCATCTATAGTAAGAGATTTGTTTGGCTCACTCTCTTTGTTAGCTTCTCTTTTCTTATATACGCAATCTATCAGATAACATAGTTTAAGTCCATATATAAAGATAATCCACGAGATATATATCCATAAAAAGAGAAACATCATAATGGCAAAAGAGCCATACATCGTAGTGTAAGCTTTGTTATAAAAAACATACTCTATAAAGACATTTTTAGAGATGTTAAAAACTAAAGCTATGATAAAAGAGCTAATAAGCGAAGCTTTAGGATTTATCTTAGTGTTTGCACCTATTTGAAAGATAAGAAAAAAGAGGGCCCAGATGATGATATATGGGATAAATGGCAGAATATTTATACCTGAAGTGTAGGTATTTGAGTCTATCATAATGGCAAGCTGCGCACTTATATAAAAAGATGCCCCAAGAGCTATAGGTGTGAGAGTTAGCATAGTCCAGTAGGTTGTAACCGACTCCCAAAGAGTTCTAGGTTCGGCATGAAATATTTTGTTGGCAATATACTCAAAGTTTTTGAAAAAGAGCAGAGATGCTACTAAAACCATAACAAAGCCTATAATCCCCATTTTTGCAGAGTTCTTTAAAAAACCATCAATATGACCCATCACAGCCTCAGAATTTACAGGCATAAGGTTTGAAAAAATAAAAATCTTTATAGTCTCATAATGCTCCTCAAAACTAGGCAGTGATGTCAGAAGTGTAAGCATAATAAGTAGAAGCGGGATGATGGTAAAAATCGTATAGTAGCTAAGCGATGCAGCAAAAAGAGTTAGCTCTTTATCTACAAAGGTGCTTATAAAAAACTTTATATGCTTATAGATATATCTAAGAGTTACCTTCTTGGCATCAAACATTAGTGACCTTTAGTTTAAGCCCATCTTAGCAGGGTTTAAAATATTGTTAGGATCAAATGCCTTTTTTATAGCTTGAAATAGATTCATCTCTTCATCTGTAAAAGCCATCTTCATATATGGAGCTTTTGCAAGCCCTATGCCGTGTTCGCCACTCAAAGTTCCACCTAAGTCAATAGTGGCTTGAAATACCTCTTCTATAGCTTTGTATGCAATCTCAACTTGCGCTGGGTCACTTCCATCTACCATGACATTTGTGTGTACATTTCCATCGCCAGTATGACCAAAACACGGTATGTTTATCTGGTACTTATCAGCTATGGCATAAAACCTCTCAAGAAGTTCAGGCAGAGCTGAGCGCGGAACTGTTACATCTTCATTTAGTTTTTTACTTCCATAGACGCTAAGTGATGGAGAGGCATTTCTTCTTGCAAACCAGATATCAGCAGCTTCTGCCTTATCTTTTGCAACTCTAAACTCACTGCATCCATTCTCACGAAAAACCTTCTCAATTTGTGCGAGTTGAAAGTTTAAATCCTCTTCTAGATTTCCATCAA
>JAQUFE010000081.1 GCA_028684815.1 Sulfurimonas sp. | reverse complement strand
TTCTCTCATCTGCTATTAGGTTAAGAAGATTTACAACTGCTTTACCTTTTGCTATCCTACTTCCCTCTGGAATCTTATATACTTTTAACCAGTGAAGTTGACCACGGTCTGTTACAAACAGAAGCGTATCATGGGTATTACAAGTGAAAAATCTCTCTATAAAGTCATCTTCATAAGTAGTTATGGCAGTCTTGCCCTTTCCACCTCTTTTTTGCTTTTCATACTGAACAAGTGGTACTCTTTTTATGTAGCCTCTATGAGTTATAGTCACAACCATTGGCTCATTTGGGATGAGATCTTCTATATCTATATCGTCATAGTCATCTTCTATCTCTGTTCTTCGTTTGTTTGAACCATAAACTTCAAGGACTTCATCAAATTCCTCACCAATAATGCCATGAAGCACCTCTTCGCTCTTTAGGATTGACTCTAGGTACTCTATGAGCTTCATAAGTTCAGCTAGTTCATTTTCAATCTTTTCTATCTCTAAACCAGTTAAACGGCCAAGTCTCATAGCTACGATGCTAGCAGCTTGAATCTCAGAGAAATCAAACTCGCTTACAAGGTTGTTTTTAGCCTCTTCTTCGTTTTGTGAAGCACGAATAGTGCGGATAACATCATCAATGATATCTATAGCTTTTTTGAGTCCTTCTAAGATGTGCGCTCTAGCTTTTGCTTTTTCAAGGTCAAAAATAGTACGGCGAATGATTACAGTTTTACGGTGATTTATAAAGTGTTTAAGAATATCAATGATGCCAAAAATTCTAGGTTCTTGGTTTAAAATAGAGAGCATGATGATACCAAAAGTAGTCTGCATGCTAGTCTGTTTAAAAAGATTGTTAAGAACAATCTCACTCATAGCATCTCTCTTTAGCTCAATAACTACTCTCATACCATCACGGTCAGACTCATCACGAACTTCAGAAACGCCCTCTATCATCTTGTCTTTTACTAGGTTTGCTATGTTTTCTATAAGTCTAGCTTTGTTTACCTGGTATGGAAGCTCATCAATGATGATAACTTCTCTTTTTGCTTTTTGTTCTATATGAGTTTTAGCACGAACTTTTATGCGTCCACGACCAGTCTCATAAGCATCCATAATGCCTTTTTTACCAAAGATGATACCACCAGTTGGGAAGTCAGGAGCTTTTATATGTTGCATAATTTCAGCCAGAGAGATATCAGGATCAGCTAGTAGCGCTTTAAGCCCCATCAAAATCTCTCTAGGGTTGTGTGGTGGAATATTTGTAGCCATACCAACAGCTATACCTGATGAGCCGTTTATAAGTAGGTTTGGAACACGAGTTGGCATAACATCTGGCTCTTTTGTAGTGCCATCGTAGTTATCTATCATGTTTACAGTGTTTTTTTCCAAATCTTTTAGAAGTTCGCCCGCATACTTTGTCATTCTAGCTTCAGTATAACGCATTGCAGCAGCGTTGTCTCCATCAATGGAACCGAAGTTTCCTTGACCATCTACTAGTTGCATCCTCATAGAGAAATCTTGAGCCATACGAACTAGTGCGTCGTAAACTGCAGTGTCGCCGTGTGGGTGATACTGACCAATAACATCACCAACTATACGGGCAGACTTTTTAAACTTTGAGCCGTGAGATAGGCTTAGTTTGTCCATCGCATATAAAATTCTTCTGTGAACAGGTTTAAGCCCATCACGAACATCTGGCAAGGCTCGACCTACGATTACACTCATAGAATAATCGAGGTAACTGTTTTGAAGAGTCTCTTCTATGTTTATAGTTTGTACTTCATCATTGTTTAGCAAATCGCTCATGTATAACACCTAGTTTTGAAAAATAAAATATAATGATACTATCTAAAACTCTCTTAAGATATGCGTAAATACGGCTAAAAAATATGTAATGAACCTAAAATGAGTTGATGTGAAACTACAATTATGTAAAAATTAATCAGCTTATTAATGAAATAATGCTTAAGAATATGTATAATTTTACTAATTGAGTGTTCTGAAGAATTATCAAGTTGGATCCTAAATCAAATTCAGGATGACGGTTTATTTGTTCATGATGACGTATGTCCCGTCATTTAGTGCTAGATGCGGAATCTAGTTTATAGATTAATCAGGGTGTTCAATTGAGCAAAGTGAGTAAGTATGAGAAAAAAAAGCGTCTCTTTAGTTTTGGGTAGTGGCGGTGCTAGAGGTTTGGCACATGTGGGTGTTATAGCGTGGCTTCAAGAGAATGACTATGAGATAAAGTCTATCTCTGGTTGTTCTATTGGGGCGCTAATAGGCGGATTTTATGCGGCTGGTAAACTAGATAACTATGTAGAGTGGATAGAAAATATAGATATCTTAGATATGTTGAAGTTACTAGACTTTAAAGGTTCTGGTGGCTTTGTCTCAGGGGAAGCCCTTATGAAAAAGATGGAGGAGTTAGTTGGTAACCCACTTATAGAAGATTTGGATATAAAATTTACTGCAGTGGCTACAAATATAGATGAAGAAAAAGAGGTCTGGATAAATGAAGGACGGCTACTAGAAGCCATTAGAGCATCTATCTCTCTGCCTCTCTTTTTTACGCCATACTCTCGAAATGGAAGCCTCTTAGTTGATGGAGGCGTTTTAAATCCAGTTCCCATAGCGCCTAGTTTTAATAGTTCGGCTGATTTTACTATAGCTGTGAACTTAAGCGGGGAAGCTTTAGCGGAGTTACCACTAAAAAAAGAGAACAATAATTCTTATTTTTCTAAAAAAATTCAAGAGTATATGAGTAAACTATCAATGCCCGAATCCATTGCCAAAGAAGACGGCATCTATGTAGTAGCAAACAAGTCTTTTGAGACGATGCAAGGAAATATCGCTAGAATGAAGCTAGCTGCATACCCGCCAGATATTGAGATTTCAATACCAAGAAATCTCTGTAGTATGTTTGAGTTTACAAGATCAAAAGAGGTTATAGAGTATGGCTATAAAATAGCTAAAGAGACTTTACATAAGCACGATGCTTTAACATCAAAAGATGACATAAAAGAGTAGATCTTACTCTCCTATGTCTTCATTCCAAAGTTGCGGATTTTTTTTGATAAAGTTTTGCATCAGTTCATAACACTCTTTATTGTCTAAAACCTCTACTTCAACACCTTGCGCTCGAAGATGCTCCTCTGGGCCTTGAAAGGTTCTGTTTTCACCTATAATAACTTTAGGGATTTTATATAAAAGTGCAGCTCCACTACACATAGAACAAGGTGAGAGAGTAGAGTATAGTGTCGCCCTTTTATAGTCTGAGGCTGATAATCTCCCAGCATTCTCAAGACAGTCCATTTCTGCATGAAGAATTGCACTACTATTTTGGACTCGTTTATTATGCCCACGACCTACAATTTTGTCATCAATAACTAGAACTGAACCTATTGGGATGCCTCCTTGTTTTAGGCTTTTATTTGCCTCTTTTATAGCTGCTTGTAAAAACTTATCCATCTTCGTATCCTTTATATGCCTATCTTTGTTAAAGGATTGTACTACAAAAATAATAAAGTTGTTTTTACATCTTATTTATTAGTCAAGTATTATGATAAAATATTCACATATACTTCTTGTTTTAAAATTAGCAAGATTAGACTCTTATAAGGAATAATAAGCAGTGAATAACATAAATATAAATAAAAAACCAGTTATTTTATTAATTGATGATATGACAACAAATTTGTTGCTTTTAAATGATTTGTTAAAAGATGAATATGAAATAAAAATTGCTAAAAATGGACAAAAGGCTATTGAGATTGCACTTAGTGATGTTCAAATAGACTTAATACTCTTAGATATTATGATGCCAAATCTGGATGGTTATGAAGTTTGTAAGATTTTAAAAAATAGTGAGCAAACAAAAAATATTCCTATCATTTTTGTAACTGCAAAAGACAGCCAAGAAGATGAAGAGTATGGCTTGAACTTGGGAGCTATAGATTATATTACAAAACCTTTTAAAAAAACTATTGTAAAACTTAGAGTGAGAAATCAAATCGAGTTAAAGCTTAAGAGTGACGCACTTGAAGAGCTGTCTATGTATGATGGACTGACACATATCCCAAATAGAAGATACTTTGATGAGATGTTTGAGAGAAAGTACAAAGAGGCTCTTCGTCAAAATGAAGGTTTGACAGTAATTATGATAGATATTGATTTTTTTAAACTCTACAATGATAACTATGGGCATGGAAAAGGCGATGAAACGCTTAGAAAAGTAGCTATCGCTTTAAAAGATAGACTAAAGAGACCAAATGACTTTATAGCAAGATATGGTGGAGAAGAGTTTGTTGTACTGTTAAATAATTTACCACAAGAGAATATCTCTATTG
>JAQUFE010000038.1:15648-18364 GCA_028684815.1 Sulfurimonas sp. | reverse complement strand
CTCTTTTTTAGAAAAGCTAAAGTTATTTACAAATGTAGATAGCACAAATCTTAGAAAAACTATAGAGAGCATAGACATAACTAAACTCCGTTCACAAGATAGCTCTGCAAAAAAGGAGCTAGAAGGAGCAGTCTCTCTTTTAGTTGCATCCTTTGTTCCCTCTATTGCATCTAGTGTAAATGAGAAGATTGCAGATTTAAGTGAAAGATTAAATAATAATCCAGCTTTAATAGATAATAAAACTATAGAAGAAGAGATAAAATCAACCATTATGCTCAGAATCACACTAGATAAGAGTAGTGTAAAAAAGATGCTAGAGTCTATAGATGGTGTTTTAGATAAGCTCTCCCTCAGACTTATAGAGATGATAGAGCGCTCAGATGACTCAACATTAGAGATTCAAAAGATAAAAAAAGAGTTAGAGTCTTACAATGAGGATGAGGATACAAGCTTTAGCTTAGCTCATAAAAAACTCTTTGTAATAGCTACAGCATTAGAAGAAAATACTCAAATTCTAAGTAAAGACCTTAAAAATCAAAATAACGAAGTCAAGACTCTTAGCGAAAGAATAAGCAAGCTTGAACTTGAACTAGAAGAGGCTAGAAATGCTTCAAAAGAGGATTTCTTAACAAAGCTCTTTAACAAACGAGCCATAGATGAGTTTTTAAAAGTAAAAGAGGCAGAGTTTGATAGATATGGACATAATTTTAGTATTATAATGTTTGACCTTGATCACTTTAAAGATGTTAATGATAACTATGGACATGAAGCCGGAGATGCAGTTCTTGGCGCCTTTGCAAAGATACTTAAAAAAGAAGCAAGAAGTGTTGATATAGTTGGAAGATTTGGTGGAGAAGAGTTTATAGCAATCCTAAGTGAGACTGACACAGCAGGTGGAGTTGCCTTTGCACAGAAAGTAAGAGGTCATGTAGAGAGGGCCCGTTTTATGTATAGAGGAAAAAGGATAGAGATAACAGTTAGTGCTGGAGTTAGTGAGAGAGTCAAGCATACATCTTTTCAAAACCTTATAAACTCTGCAGATGAGTATCTATATCAAGCTAAAAAAAATGGCCGAAATAGAGTTGAGTTTAAAAAATAATGCAACTTCAAACATTTTTAGAGAAAAAACCGCTCTTTTATAGTGAGATAGATTATACGCGCATGCCTCGCATCTATGAGTCTATAAAAGAGAAATTAACAAATCCTAAAATCATTCATATTATTGGTACAAATGCTAAAGGTACAACGGGACGATTTTTGGCATCTGCACTTCATAAGTGCGGCTTTAGTGTAGGTCACTACACATCTCCACATATCTTGAAATTCAATGAACGGGTCTGGTTAGATGGAAGTGATGCTAGTGATGAAGTCCTGCAAGAGGCTCATACAAAATTACAAACTATTTTAAAAAAAGATGACTCAGATGCACTCTCATATTTTGAATATACAACTCTACTCTCACTTATAGTTTTTAGTGGTTGCGAGTTTGTAGTGATGGAAGCAGGGCTTGGTGGGGAGCACGATGCTACTGCTGTTTTTGATAAGGTGTTAACTCTAGTTACTCCTATCGCGTTTGACCATCAGGCATTTTTAGGCGAAACTATAGAAGAGATTGCAGCTACGAAACTCCGTGCTATACAAAAACATGCTATCTTGGCCAAGCAGAGTGATGAAGTTTACGGTGTTGCCGAAGAGTTAGCACTGAAAAACTCTTTGGATATTAAAAAATATGAAGAGTATCTGGAGGCTGAGGATAAGCAAAAGATACAAACAGTAGCAGAGGAGTTAAAGCTTGCCTCATATCTTGTCGATAATCTTTCACTTAGCATTGCAGCTTTAAAATTTCTTGGCATAAATTATGCTACTGAGAACTTTAGAGATGCTAGACTTTTTGGAAGACTAAGTAGTATAAGTGAAAATATCATAGTTGATGTTGGTCACAATCCCTTAGCAGCAGAGGCTATAAAAAAAGCACTTAGTCCTAAGAAATATATCTTGGTTTATAATTCTTACAAAGATAAAGACCATGCCCAAATACTTAGGATTTTGAAGCCGATTATACAAAGTGTAGAACTTATAGACATAAATGACAAGAGAGCACAGACATTTGAGGTACTTAAAAGAACTTTAAATGAATTAGGGATAAAATATACTAAGTTTAAAAGAGTAAACAAGGAAGATTCTTATCTTGTTTTTGGCTCTTTTAGTGTCGTGGAAGCTTTTATGAAAAGTTATAAAAGAGTGGAAAATGAAATATGAATAATCACTTTACGATTACTATAAATGATGACAATGGGGTTAAACAGTTTAACCTGCATCAGATAGTAAAAAAATTTCTATGGTACATAGCTATGTTTATAGGCTTTGTGGCTCTAATAGCTGTAGGGACTATCCTTTACCTTAACTACTCTGTTGAGCAGATTGAGCTAAAGAGGCAAAACACTCAACTAGCCTTTGAAGAGTTAAAAGATAAAAACATAGAACTTGATTTAAATATAAAAGATACTCAAAAAAAGCTTCTCTCTAAGAAAAAAGAATTGACTGAGGTTTCAGACTCTCTCTCTGAGATAGAGACACTTATAGGTTTAGCACCAGTTGCAGATATGTCTTTAAAAGAGAGAGTTAGTTTAACAAAACTAAACTCCGAACATATGGCTACACTTTTACAGTTTATCCCAAGTGGCTCGCCTATTGAATACAATGGTATTACGAGTAA
>JAQUFE010000038.1:0-15548 GCA_028684815.1 Sulfurimonas sp. | reverse complement strand
ATGTCACAAAATAGACTCTTTGAGTACTTCAAAACACAAAAAAAACAAGATTTAGAACTTCTGATTTGTCAAGATGCTAAAGAAGCAGAAGCTCTTTGTAGCGTTGCGAAATTTTTTAACCGTGATGTTATAGTTTTTCCAGACTTTCGTGCTAGTTTTGGAGATGATTTAAGAGTCTATACTGAGGAGTTGCATCAACTTTTTTTGAGCTTAAAAGAGTATTATGAAAAAGACAAAAAGCCTCTTGTTATTTCTCCACTAAAGACTCTTCTATTTCCACTTCCACATGCTTCACTATTAGGAACTAAAACTATAGAGTTTGGCTCAAATATTAATCTTAGCGAATTTAAAGAGCAGATGCTATTTTGGGGATATAGTTTTGTTGATATGGTTCAAGTCCAAGGAGAAATCTCTTTTCGTGGTGATATTATAGATATCTATGCACCAGCATCTAAGCTCCCCGTTCGTATCTCTTTGTTTGATGAGACTATAGAGCAGATAAAATATTTTGAACTTGAATCCCAAAGAACACAAAAAGAGGAGCTTGAATGCATTGAGATAAGTCCAGCTTTTTACTCTTTAGATGAGAGTGATTTTGATGCGCTCCAAGAGAGAGTAAAGCGAAGTGAGTTTGACTCTTTAGTCAAGGATATCTCATCTTTGGGCTTTTGGTATCTTGAAGACAAGGCTTCAAACTTTTTAACAAACAAAGTAGCAAAACTCTCAAGAAATTTAGACTCACTCTTAGTAGATGCCTATGCACTAAACAATCCAGTGGTTCCAAGAGAAGATTTTAACCTTGAAACTCTAGCATCTAGTGATGATTTTAGAGAGATTGCTGTTACAGACCTACACGCTCTACTAAAGGTTCATAAAAACAAAAAGATAACCATCATCGCTGCAAACGAAGCCTTGATGAAGCAAGCTGGGCTTTTTAATCTTGATGGAATTAAAGAAGTTTATGCACCATATATACTAAATATTGTCTCAAAAGATGAGCTAATTATCTCACTAAATAAGCCAGAGAAGATTAGACGAAGAAGAAAAAGTTCAATTCTCTTAGATGATTTAAAGACTGGGGGCTATGTTGTTCATGAAGATTATGGTGTGGGGATTTTTGAGAAGATTGAGCAGACTGAGATTTTAGGCGGTATAAAAGATTTTATAGTTATCAAATATGTTGGTGATGACAAGATACTTCTGCCAGTTGAGAACTTAGACTTTATAGATCGTTACATCGCATCTGGTGGTTCTGTTCCAGTTTTAGATAAGCTTGGTAAGGGAAGTTTTGGCAAGCTAAAAGAGAAAGTTAAAAAGCGACTTATGGAGATAGCAGGTCAGATTGTAAATACTGCAGCAGCAAGGGAGCTAATAAAAGCTCCTAAGATTACTATAGAAGAAGAGGACTTAATCGAGTTTCAAAAACTCTCAGGATTTGATTATACGGGTGATCAAAATAAAACAGTAGAAGAGATACTCTCTCAGATGGCATCTGGGCATATTATGGATAGACTTCTTAGTGGAGATGTTGGTTTTGGTAAGACTGAAGTGGCACTAAACACCATCTATGCAGCGTACAAATCAGGCTTCCAATCAGCTTTTATAGTTCCTACAACTCTGCTCTCAGCTCAGCACTTTCGCTCACTGCATGAGAGGTTTAGCACCCTTGGCATCAAGTATGCAAAGCTAGATAGATTTGTAAGCACAAAAGATAAAAACGCCATCATAAAAGGGCTAGCATCTGGCGAGATAGATGCCGTTGTTGGAACTCACGCGCTCTTTGGTTTAGCTTTTAAAAACTTAGGTGTAGTTATCATTGATGAAGAGCATAAATTTGGAGTAAAGCAAAAAGAGAAGATAAAAGAAATTTACCACAATGTACATCTTCTCTCAATGAGTGCAACTCCAATTCCTCGCTCACTAAATCAAGCACTAAGTTCGATTAAAACTATGAGTCAGTTACTCACTCCGCCAAGTGAGAGACAGGGAGTTAGAACCTTTGTTAAAGAGTATAATGAGAAGCTTATAAAAGAGGTCATTATGCGTGAGCTTCGTCGTGGTGGACAGGTTTTTTATGTGCATAATAGCATTGACCATATGCCTATAAAACTAGGGGAGTTAAAGGCTCTTATGCCAGAGCTTAGGATGTTAATGCTTCACTCTAAAATCTCAGCCGCTCAGACTGAAAAAGAGCTTTTAAAGTTTGAAGCAAAAGAGTATGACCTTATGATTGCAACTTCTATCATAGAGTCAGGGATTCATATGCCAAATGTAAATACTATGATAGTTGATGGCGCAGATAGATTTGGTATAGCAGACTTACATCAGCTTCGTGGTCGTGTTGGTCGTGGGAGTAATGAAGGTTTTGCTTACTTTATAGTTGGGGATAAAGAGAGGCTTACCGATGAGGCAAAAAAGAGACTTTTAGCACTTGAATCTAACTCATTTTTGGGAAGTGGCTCAGTGCTAGCTTATCATGACTTAGAGATAAGAGGTGGTGGAAACTTAGTCGGAGATGCACAAAGCGGTCATATCAAAAATATAGGCTACTCTTTATATCTTAGAATGCTCGAAGATGCTATCAAAATCCTAAGTAACACTGTAGAGAGCCAAAGAGCAAAGGTAGATATAAAACTCACTATCTCAGCCTTCGTCTCAGATGAAGTTGTAAAAGAGGATAGACTCAGACTTGACCTCTATAGAAGACTCTCGCAGTGCCAAGAGGCCGTTGAGATTTACGAGATAGAAGAAGAGATGATAGATAGATTTGGGGAGCTAGACACCCCAACTAAGCAGTTTGTAGAGCTTATGGTTATAAAATTACTTAGTTTAGAAAAAAAGATAAAAAGCATTATGAACTATGGACAAAACATAACTATAACTTATCAAAATGATTTAAAACAGAGCATAAAATCTGCCTCAAAAGATGATGATGATATTATCAAAGCGACACTTAGTTATTTAAGGCAAAAAAAGGATACAAATATATGAAGATTGCTTTTATTGGCGATATCGTAGGAAAACCTGGGCGAGATATGATACAAAAACATCTAAAAGAGATAAGAGCTGAATATGGGGTGGATTTTGTAATAGCTAACTATGAAAATGCATCTCACGGTTTTGGTTTAACTCAAAAAAATGCAAATGAGCTTGTCTCTTTTGGAGTTGATTGTATGACTGGTGGAAACCACACTTGGGATAAAAAAGAGATAATCCCACTACTAGATACTCATGAGTTACTGCGCCCTGATAACTACCCAGATGAAGTACATGGAACTGGATGTAAGGTTTATGAAGTAGCAGGGGAGAAGTTGGCTGTAATAAATCTTATGGGACATTTTTGTATGCCTCAAGTCGATAATGCTTTTAGAAAGGCTAAAGAGAGAGTTGCAGAACTAAAGGCAGATGGGGTTAAAAATATCTTTATAGATTTTCATGCAGAAGCAACGAGTGAAAAGAGAGCGATGCTAGCGATGCTCCAAGGTGAAATAAGCGCCATTATGGGGACTCATACTCATGTGGGTACTGATGACTTTCAAATCGTAGAGGGCACTGCATATCTGAGTGATATAGGTCTTAGCGGATGTAGGGATAATGTTATAGGAATGGATTCTTATGCGCCAATAAAGCAGTTTTTAACAGGGCTAAAATCTCACTTTGATATACCAAAAAAATGTAAAAAAATACTTCAAATTGCCATTATGGAAATTAATGAAGGCAAGTGTTCAAGTGCTTTAAAGTTGAAGTATTTCTGCGATGGACGTATCTTAAAAACTGAGGCTTGGGTAGAGTCTTAGGCAGTTATTTTGTAATAACTATCATTTGCTAAATAAGTATTTACCATAGTGTGGCGAAGTTGCTTTTCTTGTGCAGATTGTAGCTCTAATGGTAGAGATTTATCTATCTGTGGAGTTTGACTTTGAGTCAATTTTGGCTCAAGAAAGAGAGAAAACATCTTTGAGTTTTGGTTATAAGCATCTTTTGCACTGTTGAGCGTGTTTATTTTAGTAAACTTTTTAGTCTCTCTATCTTCAAAGTCATCTTGCAACTTTTGTTTGTTGCTAAAGGCTTTATAGTTTGAGATATAGTTTATAGGTAGGTTTTGAGTGCTGTTTGACTCTAGCGGAGAGTACTCTTTTAGTCTTGATTCAAAGGACTCCCTAGAAGATGATTTGCTCTCTAACCTCTGAGCTGAACTTTTATCAGAGGGATTTGTAGCAATATATGTGTTATACGACGAAACAAACATGACACCCTCCAATACGAAAATATCTCTATTATAAGCCATCTTAGCTTACTAAATTCTTTTGTTTTTTTATTGCATAATTTATGAGCATTAAGGACGCCCAAAAGCTCTTGATTTTGCTACAATGTTAAAATATTTTTTAAGGTAAGAAAAAGCGTGTTAAAAATCCATCAGATGATTATATTGAAGTTTTTACTCCTATTTGCTGGGACTCTCTTAGTAGCATCTATCATAGGTTTTGCTATTTTAAAGTCAGTTACAATAGCGCAACATCAAAAATATCTTCAAAATTCAATATCTTTGATAGAGTTAAAAAAGGTAGAGAACCTACAAGAATATATCAAAAAAGTGAGTCAAGCAACAGGGCTGAGGGTAACTATAGTAAGCGAAGATGGCAATGTCTTAGCGGAGTCTCAATCAGATGTTTCAAATATGGATAATCATAGCTCAAGATATGAGATATCTAAAGCATCTAAAGACTCTTTCGCTCATGATATTAGAGAGTCTAAAACACTAAATACTGACTTTTTATATGTAGCTAAAAAAGTGAGCTATAGAGATGGCTCTATTTATATCAGGCTCTCTATGAGTTTAGAAGATATTATGAGCGAGTTTTACTCTCTGTTTTTTCTACTTTTTCTATCCTTTTTATTTATGTTTGCTTTAGCTTTTTATATCTCAAAGAAGATGAGTGAAAAAATATCTTATGATATTGTACAAATCACAAACTATCTAGATGAAATAACTAAGAAAAATTATAGTGCTGTTATAAAAATAGAGTACTTTTATGAATTTTTGCAGATTGCTTTGATAGTAAAAAATCTTGTTAAAAAACTGCACTCAAAAGATAAACTAAAAAGAAAAAAATAGCAAATTGTCATAAATACAAAGATTTGTTTTTTCTTTGGTTATATTTTTACTACTTATTTAGTAGGAGAATATATGCAAGACTTTCACGGAGTAATAGAAGCACTAAAGCTCTACCTAGCAAGAGAAAAAAAAGTAAAAATTTTAGATAAAGATGTGGCAACTGCTCTAAAGATGACTCAAGCAAATTTTGCAACTATTAAAAGAAGAAACTCAACTCCTTATAAAAATATACTAGAGTTTTGCAAAGACAAAGATCTTTGTTGCAAAGAGATTTTCTTTAAAAAATAGTGTAAAGATTTTGTAGTTCCCAAAAGGTTATTTTTCGTAGTTTTTGTATAACAATAGTAGCTAAATTTTAGACTGAATGGTTATTTTTGTAGCTTCAAAAAGTTCTATGGCTTTTTGTACCATCGGTTCATTTTGGATATCTGAGCCATTTATCTCTCGTACATCTTGTTGAGATGAGGAACAAGAAGTGACACAACTAGAACTTCCACCAATCTCGGCATCTTCTATCATAGAAGTGCCCTGCTCATAATCTTTTGTATCGTTTATGGATTCATTTTTTTTTTGGACTATCTCTTTTGAGCAAGGTTCGTGCTTTATTTTTGTCTCAAAACCAAAGATGTCGCGGACAAGATGTCTTATGGCTGAAAAACCATGAGTTAAGACCTTCCTACACTCTTCATTTGCACAACTCTCCCATGTCAGAGTCTCATCCACATAAGAGATAAAACTAATGGACTCTTCAAAACATACACCAAGAGGAGCGTTTCTATCTTTTATGCTCTGTTTTAACTCATCAAACATCTCTAGTGAGAGGTTCGGTAGTTTTAGCTCTTCTTGTGGTTCTGTAATCTCTTGCTTAGTTTCTGGTTGTATAGCATCTAACTGTATATCTTCTGGCTTGTCAGCCTCTTCTAAAACACTCTCATGTGGCTCTATTTTTACGCTTGAAATTTGAGGTCTTTGTATCTCTTTTTGCAAGGATTCTATCATCTGGTCGACCTCTTTGATACGAAGGGCTTCAACCATCTTAAAAAAGATTAGAGATAGAACAAAAGAGCCATCAGCGTTGATGCTAAAGAGATATTTTGAATCACTTAAAATCCTGAAAAATCTCTCTATTACTAGGGTAGAGAAGAGAGCATCTTGGTTATACATCCTCTCTTTTAAATAAGCAATTAGCTCATCTACAACCATCTCAGCTTCATAATCTTCTAATATCTTAGTAAACTCAACAAGCTTTGCATAGTCTTTTGCAAAAACTGCGCTAAAGAGATCCATAATAAACTTAGGGTCAACAAGCCCCAACATATCTGTAACAGTATTTACATCAACATGGTTTTTAGAGTAGATGATGGCTTGGTCAAGCAGAGTTAGAGTGTCTCTTAAACTGCCATTTCCACTTCTTGCAAGGATTTCAAGTGCATCACTCTCATACTCTATCTCTTCAAGGTTTAAGATGTGTGCTATGTGGTCCACGATTTTTTTAGTGGCGATAGACTTAAATCTAAAGTGTTGAGTTCGGCTAAGTATGGTAGCTGGAAGTTTTAGAGGATCTGTTGTTGCTAAGATAAACTTAACATAACTTGGAGGCTCTTCTAGAGTCTTTAAAAGAGCGTTAAAAGCCTCTTTTGTGAGCATATGGACTTCATCTATGATAAATATTTTAAACCTTGCAGATGCAGGTTTATATTTAGTTTGTTCTATCAAATCTCTTATATCATCAATCTTCCTTGAAGATGCTGCGTCCATCTCAACTATGTCTATATGGCGGTTCTCTAGAGCTAAGATGCAGTTTTGACATACTCCACAAGGGTTGTGAGAAACGCCATTTTCACAGATGAGCGCCTTTGCAAAGATGCGAGCTGTTGAAGTCTTTCCACTTCCTCTTAGTCCTGAGAATAGATAAGCGTGAGAGAGTCTTTTTGAATCAAGCGCTAATGAGAGAGTTTGAGAGATAGTCTCCTGACCAATAAGCTCGTCAAAGTTTGATGGTCGATACTTTCTTGCTAATACTTCAGAAGATTCTTTCACATGCAACCCCAGATTTAATTTGGGTGATTTTAACATCTAAAGGGTTAAAATATCATTTAAAATTCTCCTTTATAGGAGATTTTAATAGTATCGATGATAACATTTCACTATTAAATTTGAGAGTATGATATGAATGTAAAGAGTAAAAATATTGCAGTTGTAAACTTTATAGGCGTTATTGAAGAACGTAACGCTAGGCTGATACAAAGCTTGATAATTTCCAAGCTAGAAATGTATAAAGAACAAAAGATAAAAGCTGTTTTAATCTCTTTTAAGAGTGCGGTATATAAAGAAAACAACGAAGGCTTAATATCTTTAGTGAAAATTCTAGATGCATTAGCTAAAAATACAGGACTCGGTTTTGCTATTATTGACTACAGTGTTGAACTTTTTAAAATACTAAAAAGAGTTGCAAGAGGCTCAAAAGTAAAACTCTTTAAAAATGAAAATGTTGCGACTCTCTTTTTAGATCCAAAAGTATATAAAAAAGCGATTTGCGTTTTAGTCTATGATGATGATGAACAAAACTCAAAAGATTTGGCAACTGAACTCTCAAAGTATGGCTACTCCGTTATTCGTGCAAAAGATGCAAAAGAGTTTCAAGATAAGATGCAAGACAAAGCACACGATATTATCATCACTCAAAGTGCTCTAAATGAGAAAATAGCCAATGCCACAGAGTCAAAAAACAAGCTACTTTTATCTAAAAAACTCATAGTAAATCTACCAGTTTTTATGGATACTGCAGTTGAGACATTAGTCTCCTTTACAGGACTTCAAGCACAAAAATCAGCCCACAGCATCAAAGGTTTTGATACAAGTATAGATGTAGATAATATCTGCGCAGTTATGCATTTTAAAGGCGATTTGGAGGGTTCTTTTACCCTTGTATTTCCTAAGACTCTAGCTGTTATAACATTAGAATCGCTTCTAGGTGAGGAGATTAGCGATAACGATATGGATACATTAAGAGATGGCGTGGGAGAGTTTTGTAACATCATAACTGGATCTATAAAGACTGCATTTGATAGAAAAGATACAAAGCTTATGTTTGACCTTCCAAAAACCTATAACTCTCTAAAAGCAACCCAAGGGCATATTGGTGAAAATAACGGTGTTTGGATAGATATGCAACTAGCCGATAAACCTTTTTATATGTTTATAACAAAGTAACTAAAGTCATTCTCTTCTTACTTTTTGTTTGTAAAAAGTAAGAAGAGAATTTCTCTAAAAGCTAAAAATATTTAAGAACTTTCATAAAAGTTTCTGGCATCTTACTTTTAACCTCGTTCTCAAGTGTTACTTGGGAGTCTATACATCAAAAACAATAGAAATTTAAAATATGAATTCCCAAGTAAAACTTGGGAACTAGACAAACACACAAACAGTTAAAAGCTTATGCGTCAGTTGCAACATCTGCAGAGCCAAGAAACAACAAAGAAATTTCGTTAAGAAAATTCAACTGTTTGAGCGAAGCGAGTTTTGAATTTTTAGAAGTTTGTTTGTTGTTTGTTGGGAACCTCACAAAGTGAGGCTCGAAGCCGTTGCAATAGTTTTTGCTTACTTTTTGCGAACAAAAAGTGAAGAGAATATCTCTTAAAAAAGTTCAATAGCTTAAAAATCAACCTCGCTCCCAAGTGTTACTTGGGAGTCTATAGATCAATGACAATAGAAATTTAAAATATGAATTCCCAAGTAAAACTTGGGAACTAGACAAAATTCAAGGTTTTAAAAAGAGTTGCAAGAGTTTTTAAAGAGATAACCACTTAGTTGCGATAGCTTTTAGTGCATCTGGATTCTCTGATGCAAAAAACTTTAATGTAGGTTTTTTATACTTTTGAGTGAACTCAAACTCTCTTTGTAGATACTCCACTATGGCATCTCCTGAGTGAATAATCGTACAATCATTATAGAAGTAGTTTTTTATGGAGTCTGATATAAGAGGAAAATGGGTGCATCCAAGTATGATGGCATCTGGTTTTTGTATATCTTTAAAGTAGTGTTTTAGAGTTGCATCTAAGACTTCGCCACTATATATCTCTTCTTCAACTATTGGCACGAAAAGCCCTGTAGCTTTTGCTTGAAGGTTTTTATAGCCTCTCTTATTTAAACCTAACTCATAAGCTTTAGAATTAATGGTAGCTTTTGTAGCAATTATTAGGATGTTTGAGTCTTTTTTTGGAAGTGAGTTTACAGTAGCTAAGATGCCAGCCTCAACAACCCCAATGACAGGGCAAGATGCACTCTCTCTCATCTCATCAAGTGCGTAAGCACTCACAGTATTACAAGCTACAATTATGAGATCTAGTTCAAAGTTTTTAAAAAATTCAACTGCCTCTATAGCGTAGCGAATGATAGTGTTTTTATCTTTGATGCCATAAGGAACGCGAGCTGTATCTCCAAAGTAGATAATCTCTTCAAAAAGGTTATGCTCAAGAAGTGATTTTACAACTGTTAAACCGCCGATTCCGCTATCAAATACACCTATTTTCATTATTGTCTGTCTCCTTGAAGAGGAACTTGTCCCTCTTCAATTCCTCTCACTGAAGCTACGCCTAGCGGCGAGAGTTTGTATTGTCTGTCTCCTTGAAGAGGAACTTGTCTCTCTTCAATTCCTCTCATAAAAGGCTTGCCTTTCTTTAAAAAAGCTATGCCTATTGGCGAGAGTCTGTATTGTCTATTTCCTTTATCAAGGAAGTAAATTCCTTGATAAATTTCTCTCACTACGCCTAGCGGCGAGAGCCTACTTCTCAGTATTCATACTCTCTAGGAACTCGGCATTAGTCTCTTTTTTGCCCATAGTTGTGTAGATAAACTTTAGAGCTTCAATCTCATTGTCTTGTTTGTGTAGCATTTGACGAAGGATAAATACTTTTTGAAGAGTATCAGGACCGATAAGAAGTTCATCTTTTCTAGTTCCAGATTTTAGTATATCAATAGCTGGGAAGATTCTTCTCTCTGCTATCTTTCTATCTAAGACTACTTCAGAGTTTCCAGTACCTTTGAACTCTTCAAAGATAACTTCATCCATTCTACTACCAGTATCTACAAGTGCAGTAGCAATAATAGTTAAACTTCCGCCTTTTTCAATGTTTCTAGCTGCTCCAAAAAATCTCTTTGGTTTATGTAGAGCGTTAGCATCTACACCACCAGAGAGGACTTTACCGCTTGATGGTGTTACAGTGTTATAAGCACGAGCAAGGCGGGTGATAGAGTCAAGAAGGATGACGACATTTTTGCCTAACTCAACTCTTCTTTTTGCCTTTTCTATAACCATCTCAGCCACTTTAACATGGTTTTTTGCTGGCATATCAAAAGTAGAGCTATAGACCTCTCCTTTTACACTTCTCTCCATATCTGTAACCTCTTCAGGTCTCTCATCAACTAGAAGAACCATAAGGTCAATCTCAGGATGATTTGCAGCGATGCCGTGAGCTATCTCTTTTAAAAGCTCAGTTTTACCACTTCTAGGAGGTGCAACAATCAGGCCTCTTTGTCCCTTACCAATAGGAGAAAAAAGGTCCATCATACGACCTGTTAAGCCTTTTTCACGGTACTCTAGTTTGATTTGGTCTAGTGCATAAATTGGAGTTAGGTTTTCAAAGAGAGGTCTTTTTTTGCTCTCTTCTGGTGGTAAGCCATTTACTGCTTCTATCTTTATAAGAGCGTAGTATCGTTCTTGATCTTTGGGGGGTCTAACCTGACCAGTTACAACATCCCCGTTTCTTAGAGCAAAACGGCGGATTTGAGTGTTTGATACATAAGCATCATTTATACTCTCATTAAAACTTTTATCAATGGAGCGGATAAATCCATACCCATCTTGCATAATCTCTAAGATGCCACTAAAGAGGATAAAACCACCCTGTTCAGTCTGAGCTTTGAGTATTTCAAATATAACATCTTGTCTTTTTAGCTCATTTGGATGCTCTACATTTAGCTCTGAGGCGATAGAAACAAGTTCTTCTATACTTTTAGTGCGTAATTCTTCTACGCTTGCGCCTTTAACTGGTTTGTGAGTTCTTGATTTAGAGTTGGTTTTTGTACTTGTCTTGCGGGGTGTTTGTGAATTGTTTTCACTCATAAAATATTTACCTTAGTTTGGTTTTGGATATGCATTGAAGGGGATTATTATAGTTTTAATGGCGAGATTTTACAATAATAAACCCTTTAAAGTCAAGTGTGTAGGCGATTTTACTCTTTTACTCCATCAAGAGTTTTAAAAAGTAACTCAGATAGCGATGCTCTGTCTTTAGCATTGACATGACTAAACATCTTCTCTTCTAGCTCTATAACATCACTAAGGGACTTCTCCACTATTTCTTTTCCACTCTTTGTGAGGCGGACGAGCTTACTTCTCTTGTCTTGTTTGTTATCTAACCTTTTTATAAAGCCCTTTGCATCTAGTTTTTTTAAAACTTTTGTCATTCCACCTGAAGAGAAAAAGAGTCTCTCATAGAGTTTTGTAGGGCTAAGCGTATGCTTGTCATCAACACAGGAGTGAAGAGAGGAGAGAACATCAAGTTCGCTAGTTGATATAGAATACTTCTCTTCTAGTAAAATAGTGATGCGAGCTAAAATCTTTTCAGAGATGAGTATAATAGGCAGAGTTACATAGCCTATATTACTACCTTTTGAGATTTTTTTGTCTTTGTTACTTAAGTGTAAAATCAGCTCATTTGAATTCATAAGCAAATTATACTCAGATAAGCTCTTTAAGTAAATGCTTACTTAAAAATCAATTTTCTGCCCCTCTAAACTTAGATATAAAGCGACAGCATCTACACACTCTTGATACCTTAGGGTATCTTCGATTGTATCAAAACTTCTACTCATCATGGAGTAGATAAGAAATTTTGGCATATTTTTATATAAGTTGTTTAACATATAGATGATTGTTTTTGGCGAGATATGATGACTTAGGTTGAGATTGTCTTGCTCAGTTAAAGGGCAGGCTAGGGCATAGTGGTTTTTTTCATCATAAGATGCATCTATAAAGATTATCTCATTTGCATCTAGGAGTTGCAAAACTATCTCTGGAGTGAGTTGATGCAAAGAGAGTAGTTTTGTATTTTTTAAACTTAGCTTTTGGAGTTTTTTTATAGTGTCAACTCCAAAAGCATCTTCGCCTCTTAGCTCATTTCCATAGCCGATGATTACTCTCATTAGCTTCTCTCAAACACCTTTATTATCTTTTTATTATGGTCTCGTATCTCTACTTTTGAAGATACAATTCCTAAGGCATGAGTAGAACAGCTAAGACAAGGGTCAAAACATCTAATGACAGCTTCGACTCTATTTAGTGCGCCATCTGTTATATTTTTTGGATCTACAAATCTTTGAGCAACTTGCTTTACCCCTGCATTCATTGCTAAGTTGTTGTTTCCAGTCGCAATGATAAGGTTAACTCCTGTGATAATGCCATCTTTTGTTACATGGTACTCATGAAAAAGAGTCCCTCTTGGAGCTTCTGAACATCCAACGCCTCTTTCATAACTGACTGTTGAAGTTGACCTTACATTATCACTCATTGTCTCATCACACTTTAAAAGCTCTTCTATCTTCTCAATAGCATAGATCATCTCGATAAGTCTTGCATAGTGGTAGTAAAATGTGTTAAGCACAGGCTTTCCATCATTTAGAGCTTTGAACTTTATAAGTTCTTTGTCCGCTAAAGGAGTTCCACATGTTTTAGCGATGTTTACTCTTGCTAGTGCTCCTACTCTGTACATCCCTTGTGGATATCCTAGAGGTTTGTAGTATGGAGATTTTAGGTAGCTAAAATCTTCAACTGCTTCACCTATAAATTCTTTATAGTCTCTTGGCTCAATCTTATCTTTTAAGATATTTCCCTCGCTATCCATAAAGCATAGCTTTCCATCATAGTGCTCAAGCGTGCCCTCATCATTTGTTATTGCCATAAAAAGTGATGGAAATGCGCCCAAGTAGTCTATCTCTTCTTGAAATTTGTGTAGATTATCCCTAAAAAACTCTAAAGCACTATGCGCTATTTTGAGCATTGCTGGAACCTGCTCTAAAATTGCCTCTTTTGTGGACTCTTCTATCTTGTGAGATGCACCGCCTGGGATAATTCCTGTAGGGTGAATCCTTTTGCCTGCTAAATCTTCTATGATTTTTTGCCCAAAGGCTCTTAGATTTATACCATCTCTTGCCATCTGTGGATGCGTCTGCATCATCTTAAAGATATTTCTATCTTCTTTTGGAGCATCAAAGCCGTAGATAAAATCAGGGCTTGAGAGATGGTAAAAGTTTAGCGTATGAGATTGAAGCATCTGAGCAAGATTTACGATTTTTCTTATATTTACACCTGCTTTTGGAGGAGTAACACCTAGTATCTCATCTATGGCTTTTGTAGCTGAGACCACATGACTCACAGGACAAATCCCGCATGTTCTAGCAGTTAGTGCTGGCATCTCTGTGTAGGGTCTTCCCTCACAAAACTTCTCAAAACCGCGATACTGAGTCACATGTATCTTTGCATCTTCCACAACGCCTTCTTCGCTAATGTCTATCGTTATCTTTGCATGCCCCTCAATTCTTGTAACTGGGTCTATGACTATAGTTTTCTTTTGCATAATTATTTTCCAAATCTTGTTAGTTCATGTATATTTATCTCTCTACCCTCTATAAGAGCTTTTAGCATCTCATAAATTGCATCTGCTGGGGTAGGGCAACCTGGCAAAAAGTAGTCCACTTTTACAGCCTCATGTAGAGGTATAACCATATCAAGGAGTGTTGGCACTACTTTTGATGGATACTCATGGTTTAAATCAGCAAGATCAAAATAACCCTTTTGCAAAATCGCCTCACTACCATAGAGATTTTTCATAGCAGAAACATTTCCTGTAATCGCACAATCCCCTAGAGCTAGTATTAGCTTAGAGTTTTTTCTTATCTTTTTTATCATCTTTATGTCGTGGTCTGTACTTAGAGCTCCTTCGACTATAGTTAAGTCAACATCCTCTGGAAACTCTTTCATATCAACATAGGGGCTGTAAACAACATCCACATACTCGGCTAACTCAATCAGTCTCTCATCCATATCTAAAAAAGACATATGACAACCAGAACAGCCATCAAGCCAGATGGTACCTAGGCGTATTTTTTTCATTTTTGACCTCTGTTTTTAACAAGCTCTGTAACAATCTCTCGTTTTTTAATAATCTCTTCTTCACTTATATCTTTTTCATAAAGCGCACCAGTAGGACAAACATATACACATTTTCCACAACTTGTACAGCTCGTTGAATCTGCCCATGGCTCATCCATATCGTGGATTACTCTAGTACCCAAACCTCTGCCAAAGAGGTCAAGTGCATGGGCTCCCTCTATCTCATCACAAACTCTGATACATCTCGTACATAAGATACATTTGTTTGGATCATTTACAAAGTTTTTATGTGAAGCATCTATCTCAAATCTTTGATTGAGATATGGAGTAAAACTGTGGCTAAGTTCAAGCTCTACAGATTTACTTTGAAGCTGGCAATCTCCATTAACTACACAAGTACTACATGTATGATATCGTTCTGAGAACATCATGGAGAGAATCATCTCTCTTGCTGCTTTTATCTCAGGCGAAGAGGTGGTTACTTCCATTCCCTCTTTTATCTTTGCAGTACATGAAGGTATAGGCTCATGACGTCCTTCTATCTCAACTATGCACATTCTACATGAACCAACATCGCTAAGACCTCTTAAGTGGCACAGCGTAGGAATGTCGATGCCGTTGTCGCGAGCGACCTCAAGTATGGTCTGGTTTGATTGTCCTGTGACGCAGATGCCATCTATCTTAAAATTTTT
The DNA here is from genome assembly GCA_028684815.1 of Sulfurimonas sp. Taxonomy (GTDB): domain Bacteria; phylum Campylobacterota; class Campylobacteria; order Campylobacterales; family Sulfurimonadaceae; genus Sulfurimonas. The sequence continues at coordinate 568 of JAQUFE010000038.1, read as the reverse complement.
GACTCTTACTTTTGCTTTAATCATTTTTTATCCCCGCTAGATATTCGTCTTCAAAGTATTTTATGGTGCTTAAAACTGGATTTGGAGCAGTTTGCCCAAGTCCACAAAGGCTCGTACTCTTTACAACACCACACATTTTTTTTAAAAGATCAAAATCTTGATGTGACGCCTCTTTTGCTATAAACTTATCAAGTAGCCCTGTGAGTTGCGTAGTTCCAACGCGGCACGGTGTACATTTCCCACATGACTCATTTGCACAAAAGTCCATAAAAAATCGTGCAATTTCCACCATGTTGGAGCTGTCATCCATTACAATAAGCCCACCACTTCCCATGATAGAATCTACCTCTTTTAATGATTCGTAATCTACTTTTAAGTCTAAGAGATGCTCTGGAATACATCCTCCACTAGGGCCGCCTGATTGGATAGCTTTAAATTTTCTGCCATCTTCAACTCCTCCACCAATATCATAAACAAGCTCTCTTAAAGTCGTGCCCATTGGCACTTCAACAAGCCCAGTGTTTTTTATAAGCCCTGAGAGTGCAAAAACTTTTGTTCCACTTGAGTT
>JAQUFE010000008.1 GCA_028684815.1 Sulfurimonas sp. | reverse complement strand
CCTAGAGCAATAAGTAGCGCACCTATACTATATTTTATCCATCTATTCATTGTATGATTCCTTGTAAGTAGTCTAGTCTGTTGATAATGTTATTGATATTAAACTTCGCTTCTAATAGCCCTAAGTTAGCAAAAAGATAAGTAGAAGATGCATCAAGAACTTCTATGTAGGTTGAAAGACCTTCTTTGTATCTAGCCTCAACAATCTCTTTAGTTGCTTGTGAAGAGTCTAGTAGTGCCTCTTTTGCTTTTACTGTATGTTTGAACTTTTTTAAGTCTATTATGAGTCTTTGCATCTCATCTTCAAGAAGTAGTTTTTTAGAGTTATAACTCTCTTTTGACTCATCTTTTGCAATGCGAGATTGTTCTGTCTGCGCACTCACTCTTCCACCACTATAGATGGGGATATTTATAGATATGCCTACTTGTGAGGTGTCATATTCGTTTAGTGTATCTTGATGTGTATAAGATGCCACAGCATCTATAGAACCGTAGTGCCCGGCCTTTGTGGCTTCATATAAAAACTCATCTCTATATATCTGCTGCTGGCGGCTTTTTACTTCGTAGTTGTTTACTAAGATGCTCTCAAGAAGGGCTTGTGTGTCCTCTATATCTCTGTCATTTTGAGTGCTATTATCTTCAAACTTAGTGTTTGAATCTATTTTTTCTCCCATATATATAGAGAGAGTTGAGAGTGCCTTATCAAGTTCAGACTCAGTCTGGGCAAGACTATCCTCTGCAATATAGACTGCACTAAGCAGGCTTAGAGCATCTGCCTCGGTTTTTAAACCCTCTTTTACAAAGGCTTTTGCTTGATTATAGAGTTCTTCTTTTGTTTTTAAATCCTCTTCTCTTACCTCAAGTGCTTTTGTTTGAAGAAGTACAATGCTGTACTGAATCTTTACAGTGTAAGCAAGAAGGGCTTTTTGGTCACCTAAAGATAGAGATGCTATCTCTGTGTCTTTTTTATAAGCGTTGATAGTAGATGTTGTTTTAGAAAAATCATAGAGCTTTTGGTTAAGTTGTACGCCAACTTGCCAGCTATCATCTTCGATAGTGTTGAAGCTCCCATTTTGTGGCATGACAAAGGTGTTGATGGGATTATATTGTGCATTTGCATTGATTTGAGGAAGATAATCAGCCTTTGCAATCCCAACCATAGCCTCAGTTCTTGAGATACCAAGCGATAGTTTTTTAATATCAGGATGATTTTTTAGTGTCTTATCTATACACTCCTCTAACGATAAAGTATTTGCTTGGAGTATTAAGGCAAAAAGACATATATGTAGAAACAGTAACTTCATTTTATAAAATCCTCTTTTATAATATTTGTATTTTGTATCATACATTATTCTTGTGAAGTTATTGTGAATTACACCCTTTGATTAATATATAAACCAGATTCCGTGTCAAGCACGGAATGACGGAACACGCGTCATCCCAAACAAACAAACTGTAAGGAATAAACTGTCATTCTGAGCAAACAAACTGAAACGAATAAACTGTCTGATTAATCTATAACTAGATTCCGTGTCAAGCACGGAATGACGACGGGACACGCATCACCTTGAGCAAACAAACTGTAAGGAATAAACTGTCTGATTAATCTATAACTAGATTCCGTGTCAAGCACGGAATGACGGAACACGCGTCATCCCAAACAAACAAAACTGTCATCCTGAACTTGATTCAGGATCCAACCTAATAATTGTTAAGAACATTCAATTTATTAAAAGAGGTGTGTAGCTTTAAAGTCAAGTACAATCTTCTTATTTACAAGGTTAAAACCTCGCTTTTGAAAAAAATATATGACTTTAAAGTTGTCAGACTTTCGGAAGCAATGCTTCTTAGAATCCTAGCAATGCTAAATGTGCTTTAGGACTTAAAATAGTGATGGTTAAAAACTAACAAAACTTCCAAGTAAACTAATGAAAAATAAGAGTACAATGGTTATATCGTGGTGATGAAAGGATTATAAAATGAGTGAACAAGAACTTCTTCTCCTATTATACAAGTGTACCTCTTCATGCACAAAGTTAACTTTACTGACTTTGTGCAAAATACTTCCAACAAGTAAACCCTCAAAAATTCCTATTTTCTATCATATTATCACCATCAAGAGAACTAACAAGTGAGCTAACAAAGAAACTATAAAAGAAGTAGCAGTTTATAATATTTAAGAGTATAAAAATATTTTATAGTATAATCTTACGATATAAACTAAAGTAGGAGAGTTTTTTGTCAGACAAAAAGAAGTTAAAAAGAGAGCAGATAATACAGTGTTCGTTAGAACTATTTGCCTCAAGAGGTTTTTATAGTACTACTATTCCAGATATTGCCAAATCTCTTAAGATGAGCGTTGGTAACATGTATAACTATTTTAAATCTAAAGATATACTAGCGAGTGAAATTATAAAGTACATCTCTATATATTTAGGCGAAAAACTAAAAGAGATAAATGAAGAGGATATATCTACTAAAGAAAAAACAAGAAAAATAGTAGAGATGTATTTTAAAACTGCCTCCCTAAAACCTGAGATGATAGACTATTTTTTAAGAATATACTTATCTAATCGTGAAGTTTTTAAAGATAGTTGTGAGGGGATGCTCTGTGTAAATGAGTTTGTTACAGAGATTATGATCTACTTTGAAGAGGGTGTTAAGTGTGGAGATTTAAGAGAACAAGACTTCTTTAGTGCTTTTGGGCTTTTTATGGGTTATCTAGGGGGTATGGTTTTTTTAAAGGGTGAAAATATTTTGCCAAAAGATTTAAACGACTATGTAGAAGATATAACATTTAATATCTATAAAGCTTTGTGCGCGGAGTAATTATGAAAACAAAGATGAAGATATTATGGCTTAGTGCAATCTCATGCAACGGCAACACTCACTCATTTTTAAACTATCCATATATGGAGCAGTTTTTAGATGATTTCGAGTTTATCTATCATCCAGTTATAGATTCTAAGTATCTACTACAAGATATAGTCTCAAAACAGATAGCTTGTGATATCTTGCTTATAGAGGGCGCTATATCAAAGGAATATAAAAGAGCGGATGTATCTATTGTAGAGATAATTGAGAAGTACTCTAAGATAGTGCAAAAAATAGTTACAGTTGGTACTTGTGCAACTTTTGGAGGTATCTTTAGAGAGAGTGGTTATGAAAACGCTTCAGGATTGCATTTCGACCAAGAAAAAAAGCTAGAAGATTTTAAATACCTATTAGATAAAACAATCTCACTATCAGGTTGTCCTATTCATCCTGAAATTTTGGCAAATACTCTCTACGCTATTAAAAAAAGTGCTACTTTAAGGCTTGATAATTTTTTAAGACCAAAAGAGTTTTATGCTTATACTGTACATAATGGCTGTACAAGAAACGAATATTTCGAGTATAAAGTAGATAATCACAAATTTGGAGAGCTTGAGGGATGTATGTATTATGAACATGGTTGTCAAGCACCCTTTACCCACGGAAGTTGCAACAAGATACTTTGGAATGAAGTAAGTTCAAAGACTAGAGTAGGGCTTCCTTGTATGGGCTGTACTGAACCTAGCTTTCCAAGACAAAACCTCTTTAGTACGAAAAAAAACATGTCTATCCCTGAGAGTTTACCTGTTGGTGTTAACAAAAGAGTCTATCTTACTCTTGCTGGAATTACAAAAGCGTTTAAGATAGATAGATTAGAAAAGAAGTTGTTTGATGATTAAATTGATAGAGAAAATAGAGGGCGAAGCAAAGCTCAACTTTAATTTTAAAGATGGCAAGATTGATTTTGTGGATGTTGAGTTTATGTCAACACGAAATATTGAAAATATCTTAAGAGGCAAAAGAGCTTTTGATGCACTTGTGATAAACCCAAGAGTTTGCGGCATCTGTGGTCATGCACACCTCATAGCTACAGTTCAAGCATTAGAGAGCTGCTATGACAATCTACAACTCTCAAATAAAGCAAAAGCCATAAGAGAGCTAACTCTTAATTTTGAGCTAATTCAGAACCATTTTAAGTGGTTTTATCTCACAATGTTTCCTTTTTTTGGGCATAAACAACAGATATTAAAAGCAACATATCCGACGCAACTTATGAGTAAAGCGATTGCAGTTTTTGGTGGGCAATATCCACATACTTCTTATGCAGTTGTTGGCGGAGTAGTTTGTGAAATTACTCAAATGGATATTATAAAAGTAGAGAATTATATATCTCAAACACTTAAGTTTGTAGAAGAAAACTTGGTCAAGATAGATAGTAAAACACTATTAGCATGTAAAGATGCAGATGCACTTTTGGAATTTTCTGGGGATTTACCGGATATATTAAGAGAGATAAAAAATACAGATATGATAAATCATGCAAAGAGTTATGATAGGTTTATAGCTTTTGGAGAAAATAGCTTTTTTAAAAAAGGTAAATCACTAAAGAAAAAGGTGAGTCATAGTATTTCACTTAAAGATGTAAAAGAGACTGAGATGCCAACCTCGTTTGCTAAAAATGTGAGCTATAAAGAGAAGTATTATGAAGTAGGACCACTTGCTCGTGCTATGGTAAATAAAACAGCGCTTATAGTAGATGCTCATAAAAAGTACGGCGATAGTCTCTATAGTAGAATCTTAGCAAGAGCCTATGAGATAACAGAGCTTTTAAATTATTCAAAAAAATTGATTAAAAATCTAGATTTAGCTGAACCTTCATATATTGAGCCGCAACTTGATATCTCAAAACTTACTTCTAGTGGTTACTCAGCTGTTGAAGCAGCGCGCGGAACGCTAATTCATAAGGTTGAGATAGAAAAGGGCATCATAAAAAATTATGAGATTATTACTCCAACACAGTGGAATTTAAGTGGTGGAACAAGAGAAAAGCTGGGAGTTTCACAAAAAGCAATGGTTGGGCTAAGTGATATTAAAACCGCAGAACTTGTTTTTAAATCATTTGATGTTTGCTCAATCTGCACAACACATTAATAATTTTCTTTTATATTATTTATACTAAAATCAACAATCCATTATAAATAATTATTATATCCATCTCTTTAATTTTAGATTAAGTTTTTTTTGTATACCATTGTTGAATGAGTATTCATTTATGCGATAATATTAAATCATGAGGGAGTGTATTATGAAGAGTAATAGTTTGTTTAACAAGTTATCTTCTAGGTTAGATGAGTTGTCAAATCTACCAAAACTAGATGATGAAGTTTCAATCTCAAAGTTGGTTGAAGAGAAAGGTTTTTCAAGAAGAGAGTTTATGACTTGGGCAGGAGCTATGACATCAATGTTGATGTTACCTGCTAGTTTTACCCCTCTTGTTGCAAAGGCTGCAGAGTTAGCTGATAGGCTTCCATTAGTTTGGTTACATATGGCAGAGTGTACAGGATGTAGTGAATCCTTGCTTAGAACTGCTACGCCGAGTATAGATAGTCTGATATTTGACTACATTTCACTTGAGTATCACGAGACACTGATGGCAGCAGCTGGTTGGCAAGCTGAACAAAATCTCGAAAATGCTATTGAAAAATATAAAGGTAGATATATCTTAATGGTTGAGGGTGGTATCCCTCATGGGCAGAGTGATTACTTTTTAACAATTGGCGCTCATGGTAAAACAGGAGAGCAGAGTGCAAAAGAAGCATCTGCAAATGCTGCTGCGATTTTTGCTATTGGTACATGTTCATCTTTTGGTGGTGTTCAAGCGGCGGCTCCAAATCCTACAAATGCAACAGCACTTAGTAATGTAACAGATAGACCTGTTATAAATGTTCCAGGCTGTCCTCCAAGTGAGAGCAATATTGTAGGAACACTACTTCACTTTATTCTTTATGGAACTCTTCCGGCACTTGATGTTTACAACAGACCAAAATGGGCTTATGGACTTAGAATCCATGATGCTTGTGAGAGAAGAGGTAGATTTGATGCAGGTGAGTTTGTAGAAGAGTTTGGTGATGAGGGAGCTAAAAATGGCTTCTGTCTCTATAAAGTAGGGTGTAAAGGTCCATATACTTTTAACAACTGCTCAAAACAAAAGTTCAACCAAGGTACATCTTGGCCAGTCCAAGCAGGACACGGTTGTATGGGATGTAGTGAGCCTGACTTTTGGGATAAGATGGGAATAGTTCACGAACCACTAGGTGATAGACTCTATCATACAACCTTTGGTGGACTCGGGGCCGATGCAACTGCTGATAAGATTGGTGTTGGGATTTTAACTGTTACCGCAATAGGTATAGCTGCACACGCTGCAATTTCATTAGTTAAAAAACCAAAAGAATAGAGGAGTATAGATATGTCAAAAAGAGTAATAGTAGATCCGATAACAAGAATTGAAGGACACTTAAGAGCTGAAGTTATAGTTGGAGATGATGGGATAGTCCAAGATGCCTTTGTATCTTCAACTCTTTGGAGAGGTTTAGAGGTAATTGCAAAAGGAAGAGATCCTAGAAATATTCCCTTGATGATGCAGAGAATTTGTGGTGTTTGTACATATTCGCACTACCTTGTAAGTACTGTAGCAGTTGAAGATGCACTAGGTATAAAAGTGCCATATAATGCAGAACTTGTAAGAACACTTATGCTTGCTGCTCTATTTATGCATGACCACGTAGTTCACTTTTACCATCTGCATGGTGTTGACTGGGTAGATATTGTCTCAGCACTATCAGCTGATGAGGCGAAGGCTAGTAAGTTAGCATTTAAATATACACCAAATCCTATAGGAACAGGTGAGAATGAGCTTAAAAAGGTAAAAGAAAAAATAGCAAAATTTGCTAAAAATCCTCAAGGTCTTGGGCCTTTTGCAAATGCATATTGGGGACATAAAACTTTTAGACTCTCTCCTGAGCAAAATCTTATAGCGCTTTCTCACTACTTAAAAGCTTTAGAAGTTCAAAGAACTGTAGCTCAAATGATGGCGATATTTGGTGGTAAAAATCCACATCCTCAAAGTTTGGCAGTTGGTGGTGTTACATGTGTTATGGACCTTTTAAATCCAGCTAGAATGGGTGAGTATCTTGTTAAATTCCAAGAAGTTGCAGAATTTGTAAACAATGCATATTATGCAGATATTGTAATGGCAGGAGAGATGTATAAGACTGAGCCATCAGTTATGAAACCTATGGGCGTTAAAAACTTTTTATCGCATAAAGGATTTATGATAGGAAGAAATGACTATCTTTTTGAGACTGGAATTATTAGAGATGGAGATTTAAGTAAAGTCTTTGATATAGATGAGGACTTAATTACAGAAGAAGCTACTCATGCATGGTATAAAGATAATGAGCCTCAGCATCCTTATGATGGAACAAACAATCCTCAATATACAGGTTTTGTAGATGGGCAAAGTATTGGACCTGATGGTAAGTTAGTAGCTTCAAAAAACATTAACGAAAAAGAGAAGTACAGCTGGATAAAGTCGCCTAGATATGATGGCGAACCTATGGAAGTTGGACCTCTTGCTTGTATCTTAGTTGCTTATGCAAAAGGTAACAAAAGAGTAGAGAGTGTTGTAAATGGCTTTTTAGAGCAGACAGGACTACCTGCTAGTGCTCTGTTTTCAACTCTAGGAAGAACTGCAGGACGAATGCTACAAACTAAACTTGTAGCTGATAATGCACTAATTGCTTTTAATAATCTAATAGAAAATTTAAAAGTTGATCAAGAGACTTGTGCTACTTATACGATTGATAAAAACAAAGAGTATAAGGGTAGAGGTATGAGTGATGTTCCGCGAGGAATGCTAAGTCACTGGATTAGAATTAAAAATGGTGTTGTAGAGAATTATCAAACGGTTGTTCCATCAACATGGAATGCAGGACCAATGGATTCAAAAGGTGTAAAAGGACCTTATGAAGCTGACTTAGTAGGACTAAAGATAGAAGATTTAACACAGCCCATAGAGATAATTAGAATTATTCACTCCTATGACCCATGTATAGCATGTGCTGTTCATGTTATGGATACTAAGGGTAAGGTGCTGAGTGAGTATAAAGTTGATCCGCTTTATGGCGGATGCACTATCTAAGGGGGTTATTATGCAAAGTGTTAATACATTAGAGAAAAATTCTCATATAGAAATTGAAGAAGATATTGAGCGTGAGCTTGAATTTACTTCCTTTTATAGATGGCATCACTGGATTAGAGTGTTAAGTATAATCATACTAACTATAACAGGGTTTTATATCTCTGTTCCTTTTATTGTGCCAGCTGTAAATGCAGAGCCTACAAACTTTTTATATGCAGATTTAAGAGGGATACATGAAATCTTTGGATTTGTAATGATATCTATGTTTATAGGAAAGACGTACTACTTCTTTTTTTCTGTAAAGAACAAAGGAGAGCTAAACTCTTTTAAAGATCTTTTTAGCATAAAAAATTGGCTTAATCAGGTAGGATACTACCTTCTTATAACAAAGCATCCAAAGTTAAGTGGGGCATATAATGTTGTGCAACTCATTGCATATTTGATTTTTTATATAGCAATAACTGGTTTGATTTTAACAGGACTTATCCTCTATGTTCATAGTTTTCATGGTGGAATCGGTGCTATGCTGTATGACTCAATGAGAGCTTTAGAAGCGATGTTAGGCGGACTAGCAGTTGTTAGAGAACTTCATCATATACTTATGTGGGGAGTTATTATCTTTGTAGTTGGGCATGTTTATATGGTAGTTTTTAATGCTGTCTATGGCAAAGAAGGAACGGTTGACTCTATATTTAGCGGATATAGATGGAAAAGAAAACACTAATATAGGATTAGCTTTTGAAAATTTTAATTCTTGGCATTGGAAATATTCTTTTTGGAGATGAGGGCATCGGTCCTCATCTTGCAAATCTCATAGAAGAAAAATATGAGTTTATTTCTGATGAACATACAGTAGATATCTTAGATGGTGGTACTTTAGCGCAAAGATTGATTCCTATTATTACAGAGTATGAGAGTGTTTTACTTATAGACTGTGTAAAAGTAGTTGATGGAGAGATTGGAGATGTTTACAGCTTTGATTTTAGCGATGTCCCTGAGTGCATCACGTGGAATGGAAGTGCTCATGAAGTTGAGATGCTACAAACTCTACAAATGATTGAGATGCTAGGAGATTTGCCGCCTACAAGGATAGTAGGAGTGATTCCCTTTGTCATAGGTGAAAACAGCACCTTTACAATGACTGATGAGGTTTTAAAAGCTGCAGAGACAATGCAGGAAGTTATTATAAAATATATGGAAGATTTTGGAATCAAAGTTGTGGTTAAAAAAAGCATAACTTTAGAAGAGGTCTCTAAATATACATATTTAAAAGGCGCTTTATGATATTGGAATTTTCATTTAATTATCTCTCATCATCTTTAATTTATGAGAAGATAATCACAAGAACTCTAAAAGAGTTTTTACTAGAATCAAAAATCATAAAAAGTGGCGATGAGCTATTTTTATATGTAAAATCAGAAGATAGCAATGAGCTAGAGAGTTTTGCAAATAGGCTCTCAACAGAGATTCCTCACTCTATTTTTCTACATGAAACAGATGTAAGAGTTGTTGATGAGATGCCAGAGAGTAGTTTCATTTTGCAAAAAACACCAAAGCTAGATATGGCGTTTTGTCCAAAGTGTTTAAACGAAGTTATGGACGAAGCAGATAAAAACTACTACAATATATTTCATGAGTGTGAAGTTTGTGGATACGGAGTTTCGGGTGAGATGAGAAGTTATAAAGAGGACTTTGCAACTCTTGCTAAAGCTATAAGTGACGGACAGGTGGCTAGCCTAGATACATTTAATGGTAGATATTATGTTGGTAAAGTAGGAAGCAAATGTAGCAATACTGATTTTGATATTGTTTGTTATGACTTAGTATCAGTTTTAAACTACACAAACGCTAGCAATAGCGAAGTAGTAGCTCTTGGAGCTATAGAGAAACCTCTTATAAGATTAAAAACAAATATGAAGTTTAAGATGGATTTTGAGGAAGTGGATAAAGAGCTTATCCGCTTCAAACTTCCAGATGATTTTGTTTTGCATCTACTGCTTGGTGAACTAAACAAGCTTGGTATCAGTATGATTTTTATAACAAAAGAGAGTATTGCTTTTGATGTGGAGTTTGATTTGATAATGCGCGAAAAAGAGCTAGAACCTATAGAAATTGTTGTAGGTGATAAGCATATCGCAATTGTAAAAGGGCAAAAAGGTCTGCCATATGAAAATCTAAGTCATAAAAGTGATCTTATCAAACATGTTGGCGCTTTTTTCTCAGTTGTAAAAGAGCACTCTTTGCTTGATGGAACTGTCGCTGGGGTTAATATTTCTAAAGAGTATCACAATAACATTATGGTCTATTCTAAAAAGTTTGGAGTTATTGAGTATCTCTCATTTAAATTTAACTTTAGCTCGATTAAAGAGGTGTTTGACTCCATAATAGCTTTTGATGAAGCTGGAGGAAAATTAGTAGAGAACTTTAAAAACAAATTTCCTGAGCATTACGAAGAGATATCTAAGATAGAGTTTGATGAAGAGGAGTTTAATGTTTATAAACTTTGGGGGATTGTCTCTATAGTGCTAGGTTATTCAAAAGATAAAGATTTGATGAAATCAGCAGAGATTATAGAGCAAAATGCAGCTCTTTTTTTAGGTACAAAAGGCCCAAGAATAGACTATAAACTAAAAAGACAAAACTCTAAAGTTTACTTAGAACCACTTATGACCATAAGAACTGCTATGAGTTTTAAACTAGCAGATGTAGATAGACTTACACTTTGTTATGGGGTAGTTGAGAGTTTTGTTGAGTTTATCTCATCGCAATTTGATGATATAAAAGAGGAGATGAAAACAGATGCAGTAGTTGCTACTGGAATGCTTTTAGAAAATAGACATCTTTTTTGTAAACTTAGTAAAGAAGTCTCAGTAAATCACAATCTCTACTTCAACAAAGAGTTGCCAATAGATGGTAGAAATATTTTATATGGTGCAAATGAGCTACTTTGAGAAGAGTCAGTTATAGTATAAAAGGACAGGTTCAAGGCGTTGGATTTCGCCCTTTTATATATAAGAGGGCATTAGAGTTTTCTCTTGTGGGTTTTGTTAAAAACGATGCCTACGGAGTTAAGCTTGAAGTGCAGGGCAGGGATGAAGATATAAAACTCTTTGAAGATTCACTCTGCTTTAGACTGCCACCACTTGCAAGAATTGATGAGATGCTAAAAAAAGAGATAGAGCTAGTAAAAGAGAATAGCTTTATAATTATGCAAAGTGAGCAAAGCATCTCAAAGACGGCATTGATTTCCCCAGATATCGCAATATGTCAAGAGTGTTTAGCAGATGTAAAAAATAGTAAAAAGTACCACAACTATTTTGCCACAAACTGCACAAACTGCGGTCCAAGATATAGCATCATAAAAACAGTCCCTTATGATAGAAAAAACACCTCAATGCAGAAATTTGAGATGTGCAGCTCATGTGAAGATGAGTACAAAAACCCTAAGTTGAGAAGATACCACGCACAGCCAATCTCATGTAATGAGTGTGGACCTATTTTGTCTCTTTTTAGGGGCGAGACAAGAGTAGATGAAAAAGATATAATCAAAAAAGTTGCATCTCTAATAGAGAGTGCAGAGATTGTAGCCATAAAAGGCATAGGTGGATTTCATATAGTTTGTGATGCTACAAATGATGATGTAGTAAAAAAGCTCAGAGAGTTTAAAAACAGACCTGCAAAACCCTTTGCAATTATGTGCAGAGACCTACAGCAGATAGAGTCACTAGCTAAAGTAAGCGAGAAAGAAGAAGAGCTTTTAGCATCTAAAGAAGCTCCTATTGTAGTGCTAAAAAAGCTTACAAACAGCAATAATATTTCATCTCTTGTAGCTCCAAAGATTGATAGAATCGGCTGTTTTTTGCCTTACAATGCACTTCATCATCTTCTTTTTATGCATCTTAAAAACCCCATAGTGGCAACAAGTGCAAATCTTGGAGATGAGCCTATAATTATAAGCGCTAAAGATATCTTTAAAAAACTTCCTTTTGTTGATTTTACACTCGATTTTGATAGAGAGATAATCAACGGAGTTGATGATAGTTTAGTCCAAGTAGTTGGTGCAGAGATGCAGACTTTAAGGCTCTCAAGAGGCTTCGCACCTAAGGTTATAAAACTTCCATTTAAGAGTGAGAAAAAAATCTTAGCAGTTGGTGCAAATGCAAAAAACTCTGTAGCTTTTGTAATTGGGGATAATATCATCTTATCTCCTCATATAGGGGATTTGGACTCTATGGAGGCATTTGGTTTTTTTGAGCGAACACTAGAGAGCTTTAAAAGGTTTTACGATTTTGAGCCTGATATTATAGTTCATGATAAACACCCAAATTATGAGACAACAAAGTGGGCAAAAAAACAAAACTGTGAGCTTTTAGAAGTTGGACACCATTTAGCCCACATCTATGCTTGTAAGGCGGAATTTGGACTTAGTGGGGATTATCTTGGATTTAGTTTTGATGGCACTGGTTATGGGGATGATGGCACTCTTTGGGGTGGAGAGATTTTTGTAGGAGATGCTCGCAAATATAGCTTTAAAGGGATTAAACTTTTAGGTGCAGATAAAGCCATAAAAGAACCAAGAAGAGTTGCTCTTAGTATGCTTTTTGACGAGCTAAGCTTAGAAGAGGTTTTAGAGCTAGAGTTTGATGTTGTTAAATCTTTTGTAGCATCTGAGATAAAGATGCTCCATCAGAGTTATATAAAAAATCTCAATGCACCAAAAACAAGCTCCGTAGCAAGACTCTTTGATGCTATTGCTTCTTTTTCAAATATTGCTCAGTTTATAAGTTATGAGGGTGAGAGTGGGCTTTTGGGTGAGAGCTATTATGATGAAAATATAGTAAAATGCTTCGACTATACTATAGATAACAATGTGATTGATATAAAAATAGTTGAGTATATTTTAAAGGGTAAAATGGATAAAGATGAGCTCAGTTCTATGCTAATAAATACTCTAGTAAAAATCATCACAGATATTTCAAAAATCGAAAAATTAGAAGTGGTTTTAAGCGGCGGTGTGTTTCAAAATAAAACGCTCTTAGAGCTTGTGAGTCAAGCGTTAGGGCAAGAGAAAATAAAATATCATTCACAGCAAGAGAGTGCTATTAACGATGGTGGCATTGCCTTAGGGCAGGCTTATTATGTTTTATCATATAATAAGAAATATAAAATTGGATAATAAGAAAATATAAAATTGGACCTAGTGTATAAACTAGATTTCGTATCAAACACTAAATGACGTTACACGCGTCATCCTGAACTTGATTCAGGATCTGATTTAATGATTGTTCAAAATACTCAGTTTATATTAGATTTATTTTAAAAACATATAATATGAATACCTATTCAGAACAATAAATTTGTTCATTCATATCAAGAAAAAAATTAAGGAATTAAAAATGTGTAAAGATTGCGGTTGCTCAATTGTAGAACATAGTCACTCTCATAAGGAAGGTCACTCTCATGACCATCATGGAGACCATCATCATCACGAGGGTTCTCACGAACATCAGGATGCTCATGCACATATACATGATAACCCACAGTTAAATGACCCAAAAACTATCTCTGTAATTACTAAAATTTTAGATAAAAACAATCAAGAAGCAGGGCACAATAGAGAGCATTTTAACTCTAAAGATGTTCTTTGTATAAATCTAATGAGTTCTCCAGGAAGTGGAAAAACGGCTCTACTTGAGGCTTTGTCAGATGTAGGCGAATTTAAATTTGCCGTAATTGAGGGAGACTTAGAGACAAGTAGAGATGCTGATAGATTAAAAGCAAAAGGCATTCAAGCTCATCAGATTCAAACTGGTTCAGCTTGTCATCTAGATGCATTTATGGTTCATAAAGCTCTGCATCACATGGACTTAGATAGTGTAGATGTCTGTTTTATAGAAAATGTTGGAAACCTTGTTTGTCCTGCTAGTTATGATGTTGGAAGTCACCTAAATATTGTTCTTGTGAGCATCCCAGAGGGTGAAGATAAAATTGCAAAATATCCAGTTATGTTTCGCCAAGCAGATTTGATACTCTTTACTAAAACAGATTTGCTTCCATATTTTGAGTACGATATGCAAAAAGAAAAAGAGATGGCAAGAGCATTAAAACCTAGCGTTGACATACTTGAAGTTAGTACAAAAGATGAAGAGAGTATCAAAAAAGTAGCTTCATGGATTAAATTTAAAATGGGGATGAGATAATGTGCCTTTCAATTCCAAGTAAAGTTGTCAAGATAGACAAAGAAAACGAAATAGCAACAGTTGATACTATGGGCGTACAAAGAGAAGCTTCTTTGTCGCTTATGAGCCAAGAGGATATTAAAATAGGTGACTATGTACTTTTGCATATCGGGTTTGTTATGAACAAAATCGATGAAGCCGAAGCGCTCGATAGTTTGGAACTTTACAAAGAAATCATAGCCGCCATGAATGAAGAGGATCGGCAGATGGCGATTTTAGAAGCGGATGAGTGCCCAAATAGAGGAGAGTGAGATGGAACTAGAACTAAAAAATCTTTATGATGATTTTAGAGATGGTGACACCATAAAAGCCTATGCGAAAATCATAAAAGAAGATGCCAAAAAACTTAAAAACCAGATAAATATCATGGAAGTTTGCGGTGGACATACGCACACCATCATGAAATACGGACTTCCACAGCTCTTGCCATCAAACATCAAGTTTATCCACGGTCCTGGTTGCCCAGTTTGTATCATGCCAAAAGAGCGCATAGACCACGCCTATGTTTTGAGCATGATAGAGGATGTGATTTTAGTAACTCTAGGCGACATGATAAAGGTGCCAGGAAGCAGTGGAAGCCTCCAAGATGCAAGAAGCAAAGGTGCGGATGTTCGTTTTGTATATTCGCCATTAGAGTGTATAAAAATCGCAAATGAAAACCCAACTAAAAAAATCATCTTTTTTGCTATAGGATTTGAGACCACAACTCCAATGACAGCGGCCCTTCTTGATGCGGTTATAAAAAAAGAGATAAAAAATATCTTCTTTCACATAAATCATGTAACAGTTCCAGAGGTAATGCGCGAGTTAATCGACTCAAGAGATGTTCATGTTGATAGCTATAACAACAAAATAGACGCATTTTTAGGGCCATCTCATGTGAGCGTTATCAGCGGAAGTAAGATATATGAAGAGTTTCCAAGGGATTACAACCGTCCAGTTGTTGTTGCTGGTTTTGAGCCAGTTGATGTGATGCAGGCTATTAGCATGATAGTCAAGCAGTTTATAGAGGGCAGATGCGAACTTGAGATAGAGTACAAAAGATTAGTGACTTATGATGGAAATCTTAAAGCGCAAAATCTAATAGAGAGATATTTTGACAAAAGAGACTTATTTAAATGGCGAGGATTAGGCAATATTCCAAAAAGCGGACTAAAACTAAAGCCCGAGTTTAAAGAGTACGATGCAGAGATTATCTACAAAGATACTCTGCCAATAGGCGAGATAGAAGACCACAAACTATGCATCTGCGGAGACATACTAAGAGGGATGGCAAACCCACCAGAATGTACTATTTTTGGAACCGCATGTAAACCAACAAGCCCGATTGGGAGCTGTATGGTAAGTAGTGAGGGCGCTTGTGCAGCTTATTATAAATATGGGAATTTGGTATAATAGTTGAGTGAGGAATGTTTTATATTTGTAAGAGATATACTAATAAAATAAGATAAAGGTTGCGAAATGCAGATAATAAATTTAAAGATAGAGGATAATTTTTTTCCACATTTTAGGGCTATTTTAGAGAGTTTTATAAAAGATAAAAAAGTTGAAATTATCCAAGATGATAGTCTTGATTTTGAAAATAACTATCCTAAAAGTATAGTTGTAAATAGCGTAGAAGATGTGAGAGAAAGAGTTTTTGAATCTGAAAAAGAGATAGGTTTAAATGAAGATCAATATAATAAATTGATGGATAAGTTTTTTACCGAAGAATTGGGAATCAAGCGATGATGATAGAAAAAAAGCCAAAGTATATCTATGGCTTAATGAGCATTATCGCTTATATTAAAAATGACAAACCTTTAGCTGCAAAAAAATTCGAAAACAAACTAAACAAGCAAATTAACAACTTAATAAATTTTCCTAAAAAACACAGAAAATCAATATATTTTGATGATGAAAGTTATAGAGATTTGATTTACTATGGCTATACAATTATATATAAAATTGAGAGTGAAAAACTTTTAATACTTGATATTTTTAAATGGCAAGAGAGATAAAAATTACTAAAAAAGGCTAAATGGTGGAGTTAGTATATCTTTGGGTAGAAGAGTATAAAAATATAAAAAATCAAGGGTTTAACTTTTCGCCTAGGTTTACATGTGATTTTAAAGCAGAATATGAAAAGTATACTGATGAAAATGGCAAAGAAAAAGAGAGGCTAAAAGATAAATGTGAATTAGTTATTAATCCAAAAGAGTTTGTAGAAAACTTTTTTGGTGAGAATATTAATATAACTGCTATTGTTGGAGAAAATGGGAGTGGAAAAAGTAGTGTTTTAGAATTTTTAGCTGAAATATTTCGTATTGAATATAATAAAAATAGAAATTTGATTGTTGATACAGAGCATAGCAATAAATTTTCTTTAGCCTTTAAAATAAAAGATAAAACCTATAAAATAAAATCAATAAATAATCATGATTCCAATACTTTTAATGAGGATGACAAAATTGAAAATATCTTAGATTATTATGTTTACTCAAGTGATATTAAGATAAAAAATCAGTTATTATTTGATAATTCTTCAATAGCAAAAATGATAGTTTCTAATTACTCGCAAAGTGAGAATTTTCAACTATCTTCTTTTATGTATTTACCAACTAAAATTGAAATAAGATTATGTGATTTTGAAAGAAAATTTGTACAACTAATTACAAATGATAAATTGTATCCATTATCTAGATATGAACGGGATGATATATATATTAAAAATACTAGTGATGAACAGCAAACTCAAATTGCAAATTTTGAAAGCTTACATAATGATAAATATTTTCAATTTTTAATACTAATATTAATAGAACACAAGGAAGATACTCATGACTTTAATTTAACAAAAGAAAAAGTAGAAGATACATTAAAAGCTCAAAATATAGAAGTTATTTCAGAAGATGATTTTAATAGATATTTTAAAATTTCTGAAGAATTAGGCGAAATGTTAGCGAAAGAAGTTAGTGCATTAGAAAAAAAAGAAAAAGAAGTATATATAGATAAATATAGTGATTTTTTTGAATATGATTTTATCGATGAGAAAAATAGAAGATATAGTGATTTGAGTCATGGGGAAAAAACATTATTCGGGCAATTATTGAATATATATTATAATTCACAAAAATCAAAAAATGATAATTTACTTTTTTTATTTGATGAACCTGAAATATCATTACATCCAAATTGGCAAAAAAATTATATAAATGAATTGTCCAATTTGCTTATACAAATGAAAAAAAATTATCATTTTATTTTTACTAGTCATTCCCCTTTTCTCTTATCAGATCTCCCAAAAGAAAATGTAATATTTTTAAAAAAAGATGAGAAAACTGGTGAATGTGTAAATGCTACAAATAGAGTAAATTTAAACACTTTCGGAGCAAATATCCACACTCTACTTTCTCACGGTTTTTTTATGAAAGATGGGCTTATGGGGGAGTTTGCGAAAGGGAAAATAGATAAAGCTATTCAATATTTAAACCAGAAAAGTTTATCAAAAGAAGAGATAGATTATTGTGAAAATATTATCTATATAATCGGCGAGCCTATTATTAAAAATCAACTTCAAAGAATATTGGACAGTAAAAGATTATCTAAAATAGATAATCTTGATAGACTAGAAGAAGAGCTTGAATTTATAAAGCATAGAATTGAAATGATAAGAAAAAAGCAATGATTAAAATTGAAACTTTAAAGTTGGATGATTTAGCACTAAATCATTATAAAGTAATAAAAAACTATCTACAAAACAAAGAAGGTGGGTATTCCTTAGAAGAAATTAACGATAAAATTAAAAGCTGTTTTGGGGATAGTTTAGATTTTAAAAAATTAATTTTAGCAAAACCACATGAATTAGAAGTGTTATCAGAAATGTATAAATGGAAGTGTTGTAAGCCATTTAACTATTTTAAAACGCTTTATAACTATTTAAATAAATATGATGCTATAAAGTTTTATACTGAAGAAGATAGCAAAAAAACACCTTATAGAGCTTATGAATTAGTGAAATTATTAGGAGTTCAAACTTGCCCATATTGCAACCGAAATACTATATATAACATCAAAAATAAAACAAAAAGAACATCAGAATTAGACCATTATTATCCAAAAAGTAAATATCCATTTTTCGCAATTTCCTTTTATAATTTAATACCATCATGTAAAGTATGCAATAAAATTAAACTTGATAATGATGACAAAAAATATATAAATCCTTATGACACAAGATTTGATTTTAATAAAAATATGAAATTTGGACTACAAATAGAGAAAAGTTCTTTTTACTATTCAGAAAATGGCTTTAATTTTAAATATAAGTTTGATGCAAAAATATCTACTGATGAAAAACAAAGAATTGAAAACAATTTAAATGATTTTGAACTCAAAGACTTATACGATAACCACAAAGATATAATTTTAGAACTCATCCAAAAAGCCCAAATATACAACGACAGCTACCTAGATGAACTTATGCAAAAATACGAAGGAACACTATTTAAAAACCGTGAGGATTTGCTTAGACTTGTTACATGTGGATATGTGAGTGATGAAGACCTCCACAAACGCCCTCTAAGCAAACTTATAAAAGATATTAGCGAAGAGTTAAACTTGACATGAGTAAAATTATAGATATAAAGAGGAGTTGGGCATGAGTTATAAACCGCCGTTTACGATTACATCCAAAACTTTAAACCTTGTAAGCCTTATAAGTGAGAAACTCGGTGAGTTGTCTTCGCTTAAAAAACAAGCTTTTAAACTTAGAAAAGCTAATCGCATAAAGACATTGGCAGGAACTCTGCAGATAGAGGGAAACACACTTGATGAAGAGAAAATTACTGCACTACTTGAGGGGAAAATAGTTCTAGGAACTCCTAGAGAGGTTGCAGAAGCAAGAGGTGCGATAGAACTTTATGACGCGATGCAAGAGCTTGATTTTAAATCTCAAAAAGATCTGCTAAAATCGCACAAAATACTGATGCAAGAGCTTTTAAAAGATAGTGGGCACTATAGAGTGGCAAATGTAGGAGTAGGTGGACAAAAGGGTGTAACACATGTAGCTCCTCCTCATGAGAGAGTACCTGAGTTGGTGCAAGATCTGTTTGATTGGCTAAAAAATTCTGATGAACATCCATTGATAAAAAGTTCAATATTTCATTACGAATTTGAATTTATACACCCTTTTAATGATGGTAATGGAAGGATTGGGAGATTTTGGCAATCTTTAATACTCTACAACTTCAAAGAGATATTTGCTAACATACCCATAGAGAGTATAATTCGTCAAAGACAAAATGAGTACTACAAAGCACTTGAAGATTCAGGAACTCAAGGAGAAAGTACCCCTTTTATAGAGTATATGCTTGAAATAATACTAGATACTTTAAAAAGTGTAGAAAAAGAGAATATTCCAAATAATGCACAACAAAATGCACAACAAAATGCACAACAAATTTTAAACGAAATAATAAAAGACAAATATATAACAATCAAACAACTCTCGATTATTTGTAACATAGGTACAAGAACGGTGCAAAAAAATATTAATGAGTTAAAAGAACAAAGTAAGATAAAAAGAGTCGGTGCAAATAAAGGTGGGTATTGGGAAGTGAATAAAATAAAAAATATGGAGAAAAACAGATGAACAAAACAATAAGTTTAGCTTGTGGGAATGGTGGGGAGGAGAATAATGAACTTATCTCTAAGGTTTTTTATAAGGCTTTTAAAAATGAGATTTTAGAGAAAAGTGAAGATGCGGCTATTATTCATAATGGCGAACTTGCGTTTTCTACTGATAGTTTTACGGTCTCACCTCTCTTTTTTGCTGGAGCTGACATCGGTAAACTTGCTGTTTGTGGGACTTGTAATGATTTGGCTATGATGGGTGCGAAGCCTAAATATCTTACTTGTAGTGTGATTATTGAAGAGGGTTTTGGCACAAGAGAGTTAGAGAAAATCGTGCGAAGTATGAAAAAAGAGCTTGAGATTAATGGGGCTATTGTTGTTAGTGGTGACACTAAGGTTGTGCCTCGTGGGAGTGTTGATAAGATTTTTATAAACACTAGCGGGATCGGCGAAGTTATAAAAAAAGGTATCAGTTCTAACAACATAAGCAAGGATGATATCATCATAGTAAACCGTGATATTGGGTGTCATGGGGCGGCTATTTTTGTGGCTCGAGAGGGGATTGAGATGAGTAGTGCTCTTCAAAGTGATTGTGAATCGCTCTATCCTCAAGTAAAAGCTCTTTTAGATGCGAACATAAAAATAACTGCCATGAGAGATGCCACTAGAGGCGGTGTTAGCGCAGTTTTAAATGAGTGGGCAAAACAGTCAAATATCTGCATTGAGGTTGAAGAAGAGAATATTCCTGTAAGCGATGAAGTAAAAGGTATCTGTGAGATGCTAGGCTTTGAAGCGACCACTTTAGCAAATGAGGGTACTTTTGTGCTTGCTGTAAATCAAACAGATGCGCAAAGAGCAGTTGAGATTTTAAAGGGATTTCCTAATTGTTCAAAAGCCACGACAATTGGCAAGGTAACAGACACTCATCTAAAGAAAGTTATCTTAAAGAGCAGCTGGGGAACTTCTAGATTTTTAGATACTCCAAGTGGTGAACTTCTTCCTAGGATCTGTTAAAGAGATGAAAATACTACTCATCGTATCGGCTTTTAACTCTCTTACTCAGCGGCTATTTTGTGAGCTTCGAGATATGAATCACGAAATCTCGGTGCAGTATGCAATAAGTAGTGAAGCGATGATGCAGAGTGTTGAAGAGTTTGCGCCAGATATTATTTTTTCTCCCTATCTGAAAAAGTATCTCCCAAAAGAGATATTTTTAAATACTCCAACTTTTATACTCCATCCAGGTATTAGAGGCGATAGAGGTCACAACTCGCTAGATCATGCCATAAGAGAGGAAAAAAGTGAGTGGGGAGTTGTAATCCTTAAGGCAAATGAAGAGCTTGATGGCGGAGATATTTACGCAGAAGTTAGATTTGTGATGCGTGGTACTTACAAGGCTTCTATCTATAGAAATGAGGTAGCGCGTGCTGCATCAAAGGCTCTAAAAGAGTTACTTGCAAATTTAACCAATAAAGATTTCAAACCTACTCCACAGTTAAAATCCGAGATGCACCACTATCTCTCACAACAAGATAGAGCCATAGACTGGGAAAAAGAGACTACAAAAGAGATTATAAAAAAGATATATATGAGTGATAGTTATCCAGGTGTTAAAGATGAGTTTTTAGGCTTAGAGTGCTATCTTTTTGGTGCATGGCAAGAGGAGAGTTTAAGAGGGGCACCAAAAGAGATAATCGCAAAAAGAGATGGTGCAGTTTGCGTTGGCACAGTTGATGGAGCACTCTGGATAAGTCATATGCAAGAGCTTGGCAGATTTAAACTTCCATCAACTTACGCTCTAAAAGAGAAGATAAAAGGTGTTAAGGAAGTGCGAATACCTCTGATTAGTGAAGTTGGAGATATAACATTTCATGAGATTAGTTCTAAAGTTATAGACGATGTTGGATATCTCTACTTTAATTTTCATAACGGAGCCATGCACTCTGAGCAGTGTATAAGGTTAAAATATGCGTTTGACTACTTAAAAGAGAGCTGCAAAGTTATAGTTTTGATGGGGGGAGAGGATTTTTTTAGTAATGGCATCCATCTAAATATCTTACAAGATTCAAAAAAGCAGGGCGAGGATGGTTGGAGTAATATAAATGCTATGAATGATGTAGTAAAGTCTATACTCTTTGCAGATGAAGTTATAACAATCGCATCTCTACATAGAAATGCAGGAGCAGGCGGAGTCTTTTTGGCACTCGCCTGTGACTTCGTAGTAGCACAAGAGGGAGTGGTTTTAAATCCGCACTATAAAACTTTGGGGCTAAGTGGGAGTGAATATCACACTTTTTCGTTATCAAAAAGAGTTGGCGAGGAAAAAGCAGGCGAACTTTTAGATGAGTGTCTGCCCATCAGTGTAAATAGTGCACTTAAGCTAGGAATGATAGATAAAATTTTTGGATATGCTAGTTATTTTCAATCTTTAAACGAGTTTGCTCAAAAACAATGCGAAGATGGGGAGAGTTATGATGATTTTTTATATGAAAAAGAGGACTGTTTATCTCAAAATAGCTCCCTAATTGAGCAAAAAAAAGAAGAAGAGTTAAGAGTTATGTATAGAGAGTTTTGGGAAGAAGATAGCTCTTTTCATAAACTAAGATATGATTTTGTATATAAAGTGTGCTCTCTACAAACACCAGAAAGACTTAAGAGACACAAGTGCCGAAGGAAAGTTAGCAAAGATAGCGGAATTACTTCCGATATCGTGATAAAACATTAAAATCGCACCAGTGCGATGGGCTTCCTGCCGAAGGAAACCAAGCGTTAGCGTAGATAGCGGAATTACTTTCGATATCGTGATAAAATAAATAAAGGATTCCCTTTATTTTATAAAATAAAATCAAGGAATACAGATGCATGAATATAGTATAGTCCAGTCTCTTTTAGACTCTTGTGAAGAGAATGCAATAAAGAACAATGCAAAAAAAGTAACTAAAGTTGTCATAAAAATAGGCGTGATGAGTGGTGTTGAACCTGAACTTTTAAGAACTGCATTTGAGACATTTAAGGAAAAGACACTCTGCGAAGAGGCAGAGTTTGTTATAAATATGCAGCAAATTATTGTTAAATGCAATAGCTGTTTAGTTGAATCAACCATAGAAGGGATAGAGTATTATTGCCCTGCATGCCAGAGTCCTGATCTTGATATCCTTGATGGAGAGGATATGTACTTGATGCAGCTAGAGCTAGATTTTTAGTATATAGATAAGATTATTTTCAACAAAGCACATTTGCTATAAAATTAGCAAAGTTTAACTATCAAATTATTGTCTTAGTGTCTTATATGTTAGTTCAATTGAATGCTCTGAAGAATTATTAAGTTAGATCCTGAATCAAGTTCAGGATGACGAATATCAGGTTAGATCCCAAAGAAAGTTCAGGATGACGAGTATTAAGTTGGATCCTTATGTTCCGTCATTCCGTGCTTGACACGGAATCTAGTTTATATATTAATCAGAAGGTCCGGTTATTTATTCTTTAGCTCTTTTACTGAAATTTTTAGAGCTTCAACTAGATGCTCTATGCTTTCTATGCTGTGAGTATAGTTTACGCTAATCCTTAGCCAGCTTGGTTTTTCATTTTTGTTTAAAACCTTACTTATCCCAAAGAGGTCATGCCCATAAGGTCCTGCGCAACTACATCCTGCTCTTGTTTGGATGCCAAAGTTAAGCGAGAGTTTTTCGCAAAGCTCATAAGGTGTTACTCCGTGAAAGTTTATAGCTAAGATGCCGACACTACTATGAGCTTGATTTTGCCCATAGATGGTGTGTTCGCCTACATCTTTTAGTGACTCTTTTAGAATCTTAAATAGCTCGACTTTTCTCTCTTGAATCCGTTTAATCCCTATCTCACCCCTTAGTTGATAAGCAAAAGAAGCTTTTATGAGTTGGAGTATTGCAGGAGTTCCTGCATCTTCACGAATCTCAATATCAGAGTTAAAGATATGCTCATCTGGCGAGACATAAGCCACAGTTCCTCCACCTGCAAAAGTAGGGGAATCTTTCTCATTTATAAGCTTTTTTCTAATGGCCAAAAGTCCACAAGTTCCAGGTCCACCCAAAAGCTTGTGAGGCGATAAAAATAGAGCATCAAATAACCGAGAGTCAACATTGAGGCATGGCGAAGATGCCGCACTATCAAAGGCTACAATAGCCCCATAGCTTCTAAGTAGTTTGGATATCTCCACGTATGGAGGGATGATGCCAGTTACATTTGAAGCTGTAGAAAATGCACCAATTAACTCTCGATGCTTGTTTTTCTCTAGTGCATCTGCTAAAAATTCTAAGTCCACATTTCCAGTCATATCAAGAGGGACTCTTAGAGTGTCACAAACTCCCTCTCTATAGCTTATCTCATTAGAGTGATGCTCAAATGGTCCTATGATGATAAGAGGCTTTTGCATCTTCAAATCTATCTTAAATCTAGCTCTAGTTGCTGGTGGGATGTAGAGCCCTAATAGCTCTTGAAACTTCTTGATAGCGCCAGTTGCTCCACTTCCACAAGGAAGCAGAACAAAGTCACTCTCAAGCTCAAGATGCTTTTTAAGATTTTCTCTCGCTATATCGTAGTAAAAAGAGGTAGTTTTAGCATCACTTGCAAACTCTGAGTGAGTGTTTGCGTAAGTTTGTAAAACCTCTTGAAGTCTATCCTCTATAGGTTTAAAGGCAAGCCCAGATGCCGTATAGTCAAAGTAATTTTCTTTATTTACCCCGATGATATCCTCGGAAATTTCACTAAAACTTATATCTGCATCTACAAAAGGTCTAAAAATGTCGTTATTTTTTTTCATATATTATCATCCAATTACGAGTAAAGAGCAGTACTAAGGTATCTCTCTCCCGTATCACAAAGAATTGTAACTATCGTTTTTCCTCTATTTTGCTCTCTTTGGGCCACAAGTTTTGCAGCGTAAGCATTTGCTCCAGCTGAGATGCCAACTAAAAGTCCATCACTCTTTGCTAAATCTTTTGAAGAGGCAAAAGCATCTTCATCACTTACTTGGATAACTTCATTGAAGAGGTCACAGTTTAGTACTTTTGGAGTAAAACCAGCACCGATGCCTTGAATCTTATGAGGCCCTGCTTTTCCTCCAGAGAGAACAGGCGAACTTGTTGGCTCAACTGCGATAATCTCTATGTTAGGATTGTGCTCTCTTAGAGCTTCTCCTATTCCCGTTAAAGAGCCACCAGTTCCAACTGCTGCAACAAAGATGTCAATCTTGCCATCTGTATCTCTTAATATCTCCTGTGCAGTAGTCTCTTTATGCACAGCAGGATTTGCTGGGTTGTTAAACTGTTGAGGCATGAAACTATTTTTATTCTCTTCATTTAACTTAGCAGCCTCATCAATCGCACCCTTCATTCCAAGTGGAGCTGGAGTTAAAACTATGTTAGCACCAAGTGCAGTGAGTAGTTGACGTCTCTCAAGACTCATAGATTCTGGCATAGTAAGAGTGAGCTTTAAACCTTTTGAAGCACAAACCATTGCAAGCCCAATCCCAGTATTTCCACTCGTTGGCTCGATGATAAGAGTCTCTTTGTTTATCAGTCCATCAGCTATTGCCACATCAATCATAGCGAGAGCAATTCTATCTTTTACAGAGCTAGTAGGATTCAAAAACTCGCATTTGCCGAGTATGGTCGTGTTTGTCTCATTTGAGATGCTATTTATCTTTACAAGTGGAGTGTTTCCAATCAATTCAGTAACATTTTGTGCTATTTTCATAAGTCTATTTCCTTAATTTTATTTCATAAAATGAAGAGAACCCTTCATTTGTTTTGTCACGATGTCGGGAGTAATCCCGCCATCTACGCTATCGCTGAGATTCCTTCGGCAGGAAGCCCATCGCACTGGTGCGATTTTGATGTTTTTATTACGATGTCGGAAGTAATTCCGCCATCTACGCTAACGCTTGGTTTCCTTCGGCAGGAAGCCCATCGCACTGGTGCGATTTTGATATTTTGTCACGATGTCGCTGAGAATTCCTCAGCATCTATACCTCTTTAATTTACTAAATATGGTATGTGAAATTTTGAGAGTTTTTTTGCAAAAACTCTTCTAACTCTTTTAAAGAGAGTGAAAAAATCTCTTTAATCTTCTCTTGTGTATCTTGCCAAAAAGGCTCAAGCATGTTGTCGTTGCTTTTGTTATCAGTTTGAATCATACAACACTCTAGTGAGTTTAGTATCTCAAATACGCTTATCTCATTTGTAGGTTTTCTAAGTCTATATCCGCCATTTGCACCTCTAACACTCTCAACTAAAGCGGCCTTTTTTAAAAGAACTAAGATTTGCTCAAGATAGTTTTGAGGAATATCTCCCATCAAAGCTATATCTTTTATCTGCAACAACTTCTCACCATCTTCCTCTTTTGCAAGCACTAACATGGCTGTTAAACCATAAGCACCCTTTGTTGAAACGATTGCCAAAACATATCCTTTTTTTAAAAGTACAAAATAATAACAGATTTATTTTTTAAAGTCAAGTAAGTTTATAGAGATAGTATAGATTAAAATGAATAAATTGAATCTTCTGATTAATCTATAAACTAGATTCCGTGTCAAGCACGGAATGACGAACACGCACGGAATGACGGACACGCATGGAATGACAAGATACGCGTCATCCTGAACTTGATTCAGGATCCAACTTAATAATTGTTCAGAGCATTCAATTACTTTTTTTGCTAAAAAAAAGAAAATTGAGCTTATTTTAAACTCATTACTATATAGTTTTACTAAACAAACGATTAGGAATAAATAATGAGAATTATATTACTCGGAGCACCTGGTGCTGGAAAAGGTACGCAGGCAGGATTTTTAACAAAAAAGTATAATATCCCTCAAATTTCTACAGGTGATATGTTAAGAGCGGCTATAAAAGCAGGCACAGAGATGGGTAAGATGGCAAAGGCTGCAATGGATTCTGGTCAACTTGTAACTGATGAGATAATCATAGGGCTTGTAAAAGACCGTATAGCAGAGGATGATTGTAAAAATGGCTATCTTCTTGATGGTTTTCCAAGAACGCTAGCTCAAGCAGATGCAGTTACAGATGCAGGGATTAAGATAGATGCAGTTATAGAGATCGATGTTGCTGATAGCGAGATAGTACAAAGAATGTCAGGCAGAAGAGCTCATCTTGCAAGTGGTAGAACTTACCATTTAGTTTACAATCCTCCAAAAGTTGATGGTAAAGATGACATAACTGGTGAGGATTTAGTTCAAAGAGATGATGATAAAGAAGAAGTAGTTCTTGACCGCCTAAAAGTCTATCATGATCAGACAGAACCACTTATAGGTTACTACAAAGAGCAAGCTTCTAAGAATACTTCACTAAAATATATCACAGTAGATGGAACAGCTGATATCGCAGATGTTGAAGCGTCTATAGTTTCACAGCTAGGTTAAAGAAACTTTAGAGTTTTAAAGCCACACAGTGCAAAGCTCATCGTGGAGAATACCATGGGCTAGCATTCCAAAAGCATCGCCTCCGAAAACATTGCAAATTTTTAAAGCCTTGCACCTCTTTTGGAAGCGAGGTTTTAACCTCGTAGAGAAAGCTTGGTTGTGACTTACTGCTTAAAAGCCATTTTGCCCAGAACAAGTTCTGGGTTCCGAGAAGCTATTTCTTAAGTATGATAGTAGTTGACTTTTTAAAGTCAAAGTACTTATTTGCTACTTCTAAAACTTCTTTTGAAGTCACTTTATTTATGTTTTCTTCGTAAGTTAAAAGCGGAGTTAAATCCCCACGAACTAGATAACTGCCAAACAAGTTTGCAACAGATGATGAACTCTCAAGTGAGTATATAAAGTCTGCTTTTGTATTTATTTTTACTTTTTCAAGTTCTGCTTTAGTCACTTCTGAGTTTTTCATAAGCTCAATTTGCTCTATAAGAATTTTTTCAACATCCTCTGCTTTTACATCAGGATTACAAGATGCTAAAAATATAAAAAGACCTGGATCGATGTTTTCCATATTGTAAGCATATACTTGGTTTACTAGGTGTCTCTTATCTACTAACTCTTTGTAGAGTCTTGAGCTTTTTCCAGAGTAAAGTATCTCAGAGATAACACTAAGTGTTACTTGATCTGTGCTTTTAAAGTCTGGGATATGAAAAGCGATAGCGAGTAGTTCAACTTCGCTATCTTTGTGGATAGTGACTCTTTTTGCTCCATCTTGAGGAGGTTCTACAAACTTAAAATCAGGAATCTTAGTGCCATTTTTAATATGAGCAAATTCAGCTTCAGCTTGTTTGAAAACCTCTTTTGCATCTACGTCGCCTGTAACCATTAAGATGGCGTTGTTTGGCTGATAGTAAGTCTTGTGAAACTCTTTTATATCATCAATAGTCCATGTTTGGATGTCATTCATAAAGCCTATCGGCGTCCAGTGATATGGATGATAAACATAAGCGTTGTTAAACAAAGAGAAATACAAGTAACCAAGAGGAGAGTTTTCAGTTCTCCAGCGTCTCTCTTCAGCTACAACATCACGCTCAGGTTGAAACTCTTCATCTTGTAGTTTTAGATTTTGCATAAGTTCAGCGTAAAGTTTTAAAGATTTACTTAGATTGTTTGTACTTGATTTTATGTAGTAGTGAGTGTAGTCAAAGCTCGTTGAAGCGTTGTTTACTCCACCGATACTCTTTACTTCTTTGTCAAATTCACCTGATTTTAGATTTTTTGTAGATTTGAAATTCATATGCTCTAACATGTGAGCAATACCAGTTTTTCCCATGATTTCGTTTCTACTTCCAACCTTATAAAAGATATCCGTAGAGATTACATTTGTAGAATTTTCTAGTGGGATTACAACTATTTGTAGTCCATTTTTTAGTGTTTTTGTCTCATAGTGAGGTAGTGATGAAGCCATTAATGTCCCTAAAGATAGTAAGGTTGCTAAGAAGATTTTCATTTTCTGTTCGCACCTATAGCTTCTGTAATATTTGTATATCCATCAGCTTTGATAAGCTCTATAAGCCCTCTGTTTATGTTCATAATCAAATCAGGTCCGCTAAATACCAGTGAACTGTAGACTTGAACTAAAGATGCTCCAGCTTTTATGCGTCTGTAAGCTTCCTCTGCCGAGTCAATCCCACCAACTGAGATAAGTATAGTCTTGCCAAAAAGCTCTTTTGCGATAGCCTCAAACATCTCAAAACTCTTCTCTTTTAAAACCGCGCCACTAAGCCCGCCGATATCTTTAGGATTTGGCACGAGTGAGTAGTCTATAGTTGTGTTAGTTGCAATGATCCCATCTGCACCTTTAGCAACTGCAAGCTTTGTAAGTGCTACGGCATCTTCTTTTGTCATATCAGGCGCTATTTTAAGAAGTATGGGCATATCTGTAAGTGCTTTTGCTTCTTTAAAAAGTTCTGTGATAAACTCTTCGTTTTGCAGATCTCTAAGTCCTGGAGTATTTGGAGATGAGATGTTTATAACAAAGTAATCACCCAAGCCATCAAAAGTTTTTATGAGCTTTGTGTAGTCGTTGATGGCATCTTTATCTAATGTAGTTTTGTTTTTACCAATATTTACACCGACAGGAGTTGTAAAAGGATAGATTTTCTTGAGTCTTTTTTGAATCTTTAGCGCACCATCATTGTTAAAACCCATAGCATTTTGTAGAGTTTTTTCCTCTATATGTCTAAACATTCTAGGTTTTGGATTTCCATCTTGTGCAAGAGGTGTTGTAGTTCCTATCTCACTAAATCCAAATCCGAGTATCTGGATGCCACGAAGAACCGTCGCATTTTTATCAAATCCAGCTCCAAGACCAACAGGATTTAAAAACTCTCTGTTAAATAACTTTTGTCTTAAAACATCATCAGCTACAAAATGAGACTCTAAAAAAGAGTTAAATGGTATCTGACTAATATTTGCAACCCTTAGAGCAGTCTCAGCTAAAAGGTGAGCATTTTCTGGTTCTAGTTTAAAAAGCCAAGGTTTTATAGTTTCATAATTTATCATCTTTTTAAATTCGCCTTTGTAAAAATTTTTCAATTATACTAGAATAAGAATAACATATTGATAAAGGATTTTTATGAAAGTTTTAGTACCACTAGCTACAGGGTTTGAAGAGATAGAGGCTGTATCTATTATAGATATTTTAAGAAGAGCGGAGATTGAAGTTCTAGTTGCCGCGCTTAATGAGAAGAGCGTTGTAAAAGGTGCAAATGGTATAAGTATTTTAGCCGATATAGATATCAAAGATGTAAAAGTTAGTGAGCTTGATATGATTGCACTTCCTGGTGGATGGGATGGAACTCTAGCTCTAGCAGAAGATGAGAATGTACAGAGCATCTTAAAAGAGATGGATAGTAAAGGCAAAAACATAGCAGCCATCTGCGCGGCTCCTTATGCACTTCATAAAGCTGGAGTTTTAAAGCAAAGCTATACTTGTTATCCATCAGTAGAAAAAGAGATAAGAGAAGAGGGCTATGTAGGAGATGGCACAATGGTTGTTGAAGATGCTAATGTCTTAACATCTCGTGGACCTGCGACTGCTATGTGTTTTGCTTTAGCAATTGTTAAAAAGCTAAAGGGCGAAGAGACTTACCAGACGGTAAAAGGTGGACTCTTAGCGGACTTTTGTAAAAAAACATGATGAGAAAATTATGAAATATATTATTATATTACTTAGTGCTTTAGTGCTTTTCGTAGGTTGTTCGACTCTAAAAATAAGTAGGGATTATGACGATACTTTTGATTTTTCTAAACAAAAAAGTTTTGTTATTAAACACGAAGATAAAGTCGGTAAAGATACACTTTTATACGACAGAATCATAGACTCCTTAGAATCAAATCTGCAAGCTAAGGGTTACAAAAAGAGTTCCAAAGAGGAGGAGGCTGATCTTATTTTTGTATTTCATATAGATATTCAACAGAAAAATGATATCCAAACAAGCTACCAGATGATGGGTTTTGGTATGTATAGGTATGGCGGAGCTGGGGTTTCAACTACAAATACTCACAGTTACGAAGAGGGTACTTTAATTATAGATGCACTAAACCCAAAAAATAAAAAGATAGTTTGGAGAGTTACAGGGACGCAAGAGATAAAAGATAAAAAAACTCCTCAAAAAAGAAAAGAGTATATAGACTCTGCCATCACAAAAATGATGAGTACTTTTCCAAAGTAGAAAGTCCTAATAGTTTTCTACTTTAAATAATCTTTTTTGTAAAGACTAAGTTCTTTAGACTTCTCTCTTCATCAAGAGACTCAAACTCTTTTAGGTTTGGGAGTCTCTGTTTAAATTCAAACTCAGGAGCTAGCTCACATATAAGCTCTTTTAAAAAAGATGAGTCTAGTTCTGGTGAGTTCAAACAAGCTAGTAAGATGCAGTCCTCTGACGCGATATCTGGAAGTTTTGCTATGATTTTTCTGTAATCTTTTGTAGCTTCAAAACTCCCTCTTTGAAAACTTGGTGGGTCTATGATAATAAGATCATAGGGACCTTTTTTCTTGATGCGAGAAAAAGATTTTAAGATGTTGTAAGGCAGAAAACAAACCCCTCTTGTTTCAAGTCCATTTAAGTGATGGTTTGAGCGACCAATACTTAGAGATGCTTTGCTCATGTCGATGTTTGAGACACTTTTTGCACCACCAAAGAGTGCAGCGACACTAAAAGCGCAGGTGTATGAGAAGAGATTTAAAACATTTTTGTCTTTTGTACTCTCTCTTACAAACTCCCTTCCCTTTTTCATATCTGCAAAGTAGCCGCTGTTGCGATTTGAGAGAAGGTTTAGTCTAAATTTCATACCATTTTCAAGAGCAAAAATCTCATCACTTAACTCTCCTATGATTACTTCAACTGGAAAATCTTTTTTATATCTTCTTTGCAGAACTAAAGTCTCATGTCTTGATGTTTTGATAAAAGATTTTAAAAGTTCTAAGAGTTCATACTCGTTCGCATCTTCATCATATAGAGCCACACTCAAAATAGTGTCAATAGAGTCAATAGTGAGATGCCTAAAGCCATCATAAAGTCCGCCACGACCGTGAAAAAGTCTTTTAAATTCAGCGTTTAAGCCTTTTGAGTTTAGTAAAATATGTGCGTTTAATTCTTGTAAAGTCAAAATAAGCCTTGTTTTTTTATGAAAGTTTATCTATTTTAGTTGAAAGTCCACTTTAAATGTAAAAGGTATAGTTATTGCTTATAGTCTAAAAAAAAACAGGAGTAGGTTATGATAGTTGGTAGTTCTACAAGTGCTTTTAACTACACTAAAGACAAAAAAGAGATGCAAGAATCTGATATAGCTTTTGCATTAAATGATGAAAAACAAACTCAAACTCAAACTCAAATGAAAGAGTATAAGAGTCGTGATGAGATAAACGAAGAAGATATAGCACTCCAGCAGTTTAAAAAAGACCTAACACAAAAGGGTGCTTTTAAATTTATGCATGATTTTAATATGCAAAAGATTGAAGAGATGCTAGAAGAGTACAAGAAAAAGCTAGAAAAAGAGTTAGAAGATAATCCAGATTCAAAGATGGATATAGATCAGATGCTAAGTGAATATAAAAAGCAACTCTTAGAGAGATTTAGAGAACTTGAAGACGATAAAGACGACTCGAAAACTCTTATGAGTTCAAGTCGTATAGCTTTTGAGATGGCAGATAAGTTAAAACCTAAACTAGAAGATATCTTAAGTCTATAAGTTTTGCTTATCTGTTAATTACTTTTAATTTTACTAAGAGCTCTTTGTCTTGTTGATAAACTTCTATAGCAGTTTCTATGGGATTTTTTTGTCTTTTTAGACTTCCTTGAACTGAGTGTAGAACATGAGCAAAATTATGAAATAGTGGGGCGATAACATAGTTGATATTATCTTTTTTCAACATTTCTGCAAGTGCTTGTATAATACAATAATAGACACTTTTATTGACAGACCTTTGAATAAGATAATCGCGCATAATAGTTATGTTGTTGTACAAAACTTCTCTATTTTCTTCATTTAGTACACTGTTTTCTTGAGCTCTTTTTAAATTATGCTCTATTTCTTGCTCTACATCATGGTTTTGTTTATTCATAAGTTCATTTAAGTTTGGACATATTTTTTTTATCTCATCAAAGAGATCTTTATTACTTAGTCTCTTAGTCGAAGCTTCATATGTATATGTTTTATCTTCAAAATAGTCGTGGTTAAGTGCTTTTATAAGCTGGACTGCTATATTTAAGTAGACAAATTTATCTTCTTTATTATTATCAAACTCTATTCCAGTGTGAGAGATAATAGGCTTTGGACCAACATATTTTAATTCCATAGTAATTTCCTTAATTTTATTAGATAAAATGAAGGAAACCTCCATTTGTTTTTGTCACGCCAAAGGAACAAAGTCCCTTTGGCTACGCTAATACCCCAAGGGTACTTCCTTCGGGGTGCGCTAAGTTTTATGACATTATTTTATCATTTTAAACATTAAATCTAAAATGCATAACATCGCCATCATTTACGATGTACTCTTTTCCCTCAAGTCTCATCTTTCCAGCTTCTTTTGCTTTTGCTTCTCCACCATAAGTTATAAAATCTTCATAAGATATGACTTCTGCACGGATAAAACCTTTTTCAAAGTCATTGTGAATGGCAGCAGCTGCTCTTGGTGCAGTTGAGTTTTTTCTAATAGTCCAAGCTCTAACCTCTTTAACACCCGCAGTAAAGTAGCTCATAAGTCCAAGTTTATCAAAACCTTTTTGTATAATCTGCTCTAGTCCTGACTCTTTAACTCCTAAGTCTGTTAAAAACTCCTCAGCTTCATCATCTTCAAGACCAATAAGCTCTTCTTCTATCTTTGCACAAAGTTTTATAATCTCACAGTTGTTTTTAGCGGCATGATCTCTAAGAGCTACTACATAAGCGTTGTCTTCTAGGAGTCCTTCTTCATCAGTGTTAGCTCCGTACATAATCTCTTTGTTGGTTAAAAATCTAACTTCAGCATTTAGCTGTCTGTAAACATCAGTGTCGGCATCTTTGAAGTTTCTTGCTAATTCACCCTCAGCTAAAAACTCCATTAGTTCTTCTGCCATGTCTAGCATCTCTTTAGCACTCTTATCGGCCTTAGCTTGTTTTTTGAGCCTATCAATGCGGTTTGATAAGACTTCAATATCAGCTAAGATAAGCTCACCCTCGATAATCTCAACATCTCGAAGTGGGTCAATACTGCCTTCGTTGTGGACAATATTTTCATCATCAAAACATCTTACAATTTGAAGTATAACCTCAGTTTCACGGATGTTTGAGAGGAACTTGTTTCCAAGTCCTTCACCTTTTGATGCACCCTTTACTAGACCTGCGATATCTACGAAATCTAGGGTAGAGTATTGAATCCTCTCAGGCTTTACAATTTTTGCAAGTTCAGCAAGTCTCTTATCTGGAACTGGAACTACAGCTTTGTTTGGCTCTATGGTACAAAATGGATAGTTTGCAGCCTCTGCGTTTTGTGCTTTTGTTAATGCGTTGAATGTTGTTGATTTACCGACATTTGGAAGTCCTACTAGACCTATACTTACACCCATTATTTCTCCGTATATATTAATATTTGTTTGTTTCTTCAATATTGTTTAATGATGAGACAGTTAAGATAAGTCGAATTATACTCTTATAATGCTTATCAGTGATTTAGGGCATAGACTTTCTTTTTTCTCTTAGAAGGATTATTCTCTTTAATTTTTTATATTTAAACAGTTTTTATGCCTAGAAAACCATATAAACTAAAGATTAGAGAATTTTTTTGGTTTTGTTAAAAGATATCCGCCGATAAGAATGGGGATTATTCCTAGCATCTGACGAAATTCTGGTACTTCGTCTAAATATATAAAAGCAAAAAAAAGTGTCATAGGCGGTACTAAAGCAACCATCGCACTTACCTTTGTGATGGAGATGCGATGCAGTGCTTCCATCCATAAAATCTTAGAGATGCCAAAAATAGCTAACCCAATAAGTAGAAGATAAGGAAGTGCATTCTCTAAAGCCTCTAGGCTAATCTTTGGCTCTACTATCCAAGCTAAAAGCGCAATAACTGGTAGGGCTATGATTGTCCTAAAGCCTAAAATTGTTACAGATGAGCAGTGCACTCTTGCACGCTTTGAGTAAAAATTTGCAATAGGAGCGATAGATGCTGCAATAAGGATGATAAAGTCACCTTTGTTAAAAGTCAAATTATCAGGTAAGAGTATAATAATCGCTCCAATACCCATAATAAAAGCACCAATACTATGAATAAGGTCTATTTTCTCTTTTTTAAAGAGATTGAAATAGAGGTAGGAGAAGAAGAGTTGAGTAAACATAATTACAGACATATTTCCAGCTGTAGTAAACTGCATACCTATAAAAACTAAGGCAAAAAGTGTAGTAATGAAAAAACTTGTAAGAAGTAGGTCTTTGTAAGCATCTCTGTTTTTTAGCTCACTAAAAAGCCCTTTTTTTAGCATAAGAGAGATAAAAAAGAAGAGAGATATAAAGAGTGAAAAAGCGTAAGTATGAAGTGCGCCAATATATGAAATGGCTACGATTGAGAGTATGGGAAACCAACTCTCCAAAATGGAGAGTCCCCCAACTAAAAGCTCGCCTTCGCGCTCTTTTGTCATACGTTTTTCAAATACTCACACATAAAACGTACACTAGAACCAGTTGCCCCATAAACATTACAATCCCAAGGAGTCTCTGTATATGCTGAACCTGCTATATCAAAATGCAACCACTTATCTTTGTTTTTCTCTTTTATAAAGTTATCTAAAAATAGGCCAGCTGTAATAGCTCCACCATAAGGCTTTGATGAGACATTTGAGATATCAGCTATTTCACTCTTTAGTAGCTTTTTAAGATGTTTGTTAAATGGTAAAGAACCAGTAAACTCACCAGAAAGAGTTGCAGCTTTTGAGATATCGTGTTTTAGCTTATGAGAATGTCCCATAACACCAGTTGTGTATTGACCAAGAGCCACCATACAAGCGCCAGTAAGAGTTGCAAAGTCAAAGATAACATCTGCATCTACCTTGTCTTGCGCATAGTCTAGGACATCTGCTAAGACTAATCTACCCTCAGCATCAGTGTTTCTAACTTCTATAGTAGTTCCACTTCTTGAGACTAAAATATCATCAGGTTTGTAAGCATCTCCACCAACCATATTTTCCACTGCACCTATAAAAGCGTGAACTTCGATATCTAGCTTTAGTTCACTAACAGCTTTTATGATGCCTAAAACTGAACATGCACCAGCTTTATCCATCTTCATAGTTACCATTGAGGTTGATGGTTTTAGACTAAGTCCGCCACTATCATAAGTTAGACCTTTGCCAACAAGAGAGATTATTTTTTTAGCTTTTTTTGGCTTGTAAGCTAAGTGGATGAGTTGACTTTGATGAATAGATGCACGACCAACTGCAAGCATTGCGTTCATATTCTCTTTTTTTAGCTCATCTTCTGCAAGAATCTCACACTCTAAAGAGTTATCATCAGCTAGTTTTTTTGCTAATATTGCAAATGACTCTGGGTTAAGCTCTTGAGGAGCAGTGTTTACAATATCTCTAGTAAAGCAAGTAGCTTTTGAGATGATGAGTGCATTCTCAAAGATGGCTTTTAGTTTTTTATGTTCAAGCTCATCAGATGCCATGAAAATGTTTTCTAGTTTGCTCTTTTTTGGTTTTGATTTATAATCATTAAACTCATATCCGCCAAGGATTACGCCCTCAACCATAGCATGAAGTGAATTTGCCTTTATAACACTAAAAACTACACTCTTATAGTTTGAGGATTTTAGTGCTTTTATCATGCTACTAGTTGCACTTCTTACGTCATCACTTTTTTTACTATCTACTCCACAAAAAAGCAAGCCTTTTTCATGTAAAAAACAGATAGAGTCTTGTTCTGCTTTAAATCCAGCTAAGTTTAAGAGTTTAAACTCTTTATGTTTTTTTAGTTCATCAGGAGTTAAAAACTCTACTTTTATGTCTGCTTTTATATCAGATATATTTTTATTTATAAGTTTTATATTCATTGTTTTTCCATAGTTTAATTTTATTGATTAGATATCTCTAATAGTTCATATACTTTTTTGCTTTTACATCATCTTGTATGCTTCTTAATTTCTCTTCAAAGATTTCAAGTAAAATTTCAGATGCATTTTGTCCATTTGGCTCTGGGACATTGTAGCCGGTCACTCTAAGGTTTGATTTGAAGAGTGATTCTAAATCGTCTTGTATAGCTTGTTTTCTTGAGTGCATATCTTTTTGCACAGGAGTTACAGGCTTTACCTCTTCTCTACTTAGCCATGCATAAGCACTATCAACCGAGTTAAAAAACTCCATTTCACCACTTATAAACCAACTTCCAAATTTTGCTAAATACTCATCAGTTGTACTAGCTCCAACTATGGCAATTTTGCTAAATAAGTCTTTATACTTTAGCCCAAGCTTGAAGTCTTCCCAAGCAGCTCTAAGTTCCCAACCATCAAACTCTGTTGCATCTAAGAGCATTTTAGCTTTAAGCTCTTTTGCGCCTTCGAGCGAACTCTCTAGCATCGGAGTCATATTTGCATAGTCTTCTTGTGTGAGCTTACCAACTATCTTTATCTTGATAAAGAAAAAATCATCTACACGATTTACACCTATAGAAACCCCATGTTCTAAATACTTCATATCAATCTCCTTGAGATAAATTTATCTTAATTGAATGCTCTGAAGAATTATCAAATGGATCCCAAATCAAGTTGAGTATGACTTGTGTTCCATCATTTCGTGTTTGACACGGAATCTAGTTTATAATTTAATCAGAGGGTTCAATTGTACCTAAAGATGAAAAACCATCAGCCTAGTCGAAATGTAGTATCTCTTTTGCTTGAATCATATCTTTATCGCCTCTTCCTGAGAGGTTTACAATGATGAGTTTACCTTTTATATCTTCTATCTTTTTAAGGTAAGCAACAGCGTGCGCACTCTCAAATGCTGGAATAATCCCCTCTTTTTGAGAGAGCCATACAAAAGCTTCAAGGGCCTCTTCATCCGTTGCATTACCATAACTTACAGACTTATTATCGTTGTGAAAAGAGTGTTCAGGCCCGATGCCAGGATAGTCAAGTCCAGCCGAGATAGAGTGAGCCTCTTTAATCTGCCCATCTTCATCTTGGAGTATATAGCTCATTTGACCGTGAAGAACACCAGGGCGACCTTTTTTAAGTGAGCAGCCATGTTTATCTGTTTCGATGCCTAGACCTCCAGCTTCAACCCCAATACACTCAACTTCTTTGTCTTCTAAGAAGTGTTGAAATGTTCCTATTGCGTTTGAACCACCACCAATACAAGCTATGACATAGTCGGGTAAACGGTTCTCTTTTTCGAGTATTTGGGCTCTAGCTTCATATCCTATGATGGACTGAAAATCTCTTACCATCATTGGATAAGGATGCGGACCAGCTACTGTTCCTATGATATAAAAAGTGTCTCTAGTGTTTGTAACCCAGTGACGGATAGCTTCATTCATGGCATCTTTGAGTGTACAAGAGCCGCTAGTAACCGCATTTACTTTAGCGCCAAGAAGCTTCATACGAAAAACATTTAACTCCTGACGAGCTGCATCTTTAGCTCCCATAAAAACTTCACACTCTAAACCTAGTAAGGCACAAATTGTAGCAGTTGCCACGCCGTGTTGCCCAGCTCCAGTCTCAGCTATGATTTTTTTATATCCAAGTCTTTTAGCCATCAGTCCTTGAGCTATTACGTTGTTTACTTTATGCGCACCAGTATGGTTTAAATCTTCTCTTTTTAAGTAGATTTTTGCACCTAACTCATCTGAGACATTTTTAGCATAGTAGAGTGGGGAAGGGCGACCTACATAGTCTTTTAGGTAGTAATCAACCTCCTTCCAAAAACTCTCATCAAAGCGGATTAAGTCATACTCCTCTTTTAGTTTTAAAAGTGCTGGCATTAGTGTTTCAGACACATATCTACCACCAAAGATGCCGAAGTGTCCATTTTCATCTGGATCAAATTTTGAAGCTTTTGGAATATACATTATTTTACCTCTACAAGGGAGTAAACTGGAGTTTTTTTCTCTACTTCTTTATAACCATCTAAAAAAGTAAGAGTGATAATAAAACAAGCCTCAACACAGTGAGCACCAGCTTGCTTTATAAGTGTGACTGCAGCATTTGCAGTTCCGCCGGTTGCTATTAAGTCATCTATAAGAAGTACTCTAGCATCTTTTTCTCCGCGAAAAGCATCTATATGAATCTCAACTTCATCTATACCGTACTCTAATGTATATTTTTCACTAATAGTTGTATATGGAAGTTTTCCGCGTTTGCGAACAGGGACGAAGCCAATACCTAGCATTTGGGCTAAGGCTGCACCAAAGATAAAACCTCTTGCATCTATGCCTACTATAAAGTCTAAATCATACTCTTTGTATCTTTGATATAAGTGGTTCATTAAAGTAGAAAAGGCTTTTTTATCATTTAAGATAGTAGTAATATCTTTAAAAACCACACCAGGTTTTGGAAAATCTTTTACATCTCTGATAGCTTCTTCAATAATTTTTCTTTCTATTTTATTTAGTATAAGCATATACTTTTTCCTTATAATAGAGCATCGATGCGACCCTCTAGTGCTTTGATTTTACCATTTAGACGGTCTGTTTCTTGTCTATGTTTAGTATTTCTTTGTTTTAAAACTTTTAGCTCATTTCTAAGTTTTGTAAGTTCTTCACTTAGGATATCAACATTTCCCAATGCTCTTTGGAGTTGTATTTGATACTTTCTAATTAGGATTTCAGCCTCTTGAAGTGTTAACTTCATCAGGTCGTTTCCTCTTTGTTCTTTACTTGTAATGCTCTTAAAGTAGTACATCTTTACGAAGAGATAGACGCAAAGAATTGATAAAATTGTTAAAAGTGACCATTCCCAAAACATAAAGCTCTACTCCTTAATTTTATTTTATAAAATGAAGGAAACCTCCATCTCATTTTGTCACGCTAAAGGAACAAGTCCCTTTAGCTACGCTAACACTTGGTTTTGCTCAGCGCAAGGCTCTCGGCACTAGTGCCTTTTTGAGGATGCCTTTTGTGACTCTCTCTTCATCTTGATGCATCTGATGAGAAAGTTATTTTATCGCTTCTATCTTCTCAACACGGCCGCAGTCACCGTCAAAACTTTTCTTGTTCCATCTCTCATGAGGTGTAACGAATACCAATCATCACATCTCAGGAGAGATGTGATGAGAAAACCTAACACTTAATGTTTTCTATCTTCTCAACACGGCCGCAGTGTCTTCCACCGTCAAAACTTGAGCTAAGCCAAGAATCGAGTATAGACTCTGCTACACCTTGACCTACAACCCTTTCGCCAAAACATAGAACATTTGCGTCGTTGTGTCCTCTTGCTACCATTGCAGTATATGCATCATGGCAAAGAGCAGCTCTTATGCCACTATGGCGATTTGCTGCCATGCTCATTCCGATGCCAGAGCCACATATTAGGACTCCTTGAGAGCCTTTATCTGCTAAAACTGCTTGACAAACCTTGATGGCAAAGTCTGGATAGTCTACCCTCTCTTTTGTAAAAGGACCTAAGTCTATAACTTCATGACCCTTTTGCTTTAACAATTCTACAGTAAAATCTTTTAAATCCAATCCTGCATGATCTGTGGCGATGTAAAATTTCATATTTTTCCTTTATGTAAGTAGTGTGAGGATTGTTCTAACTGGTAAGAGTAAAACATAATCTT
Organism: Sulfurimonas sp.; assembly: GCA_028684815.1. Classification (GTDB taxonomy): domain Bacteria; phylum Campylobacterota; class Campylobacteria; order Campylobacterales; family Sulfurimonadaceae; genus Sulfurimonas. The sequence continues at coordinate 24,192 of JAQUFE010000008.1, read as the reverse complement.
TGATAGGCGTCATCAAAATTATAAGAACTATAATGATGCCATATCTCTCATTTTTGTAAAAAAACTCTGCTACAGCATTTACCTTGTATTTTAGTGCTAAATGCATCAAAAAGTGAGCGCCATCAAACTGAGGAATAGGGAGTAGGTTAAAGACTCCTAAAACTACATTTATGATAAGAAGTTGAAAAACAAGCATATAGGCAAAGATATAGATTATACTATCTGCAGTTGTTGGTTGACTCATCGCTACAAGTGCTATAGATGCTATGGTTGCTAATGTAAAGTTATAAACTATACCAGCTAAATCAACTTGCATAGCGGCGTTGTATCCGCCATTTTTTATTACAGTTGCTGTGTTTATTGGTACTGGTTTTGCCCAACCAAACAAAAACCCGCTCTCGCCGCCTAGTAGCATCGGTAGAAAGTACATAGTAGCAGGGACTATAATAGTACCAACCAAATCAACATGGATAAGAGGATTTATAGAGAGTCTTCCAGCATTTTTTGCAGTTGTATCTCCATACATAAAAGCTACCCAGCCATGCATAATCTCATGTCCGATAATGGCAATAGCGAGGGCTACAACAGCAGCTACTATTTTTAGTATATCAATAGATTCCATGATCGTCTTTGTCTTCTTTTATTCTCTCTTGTATTGCAAGGTCAAGATGACTTTCTTGCTCCAAATCTGTTGGAGTTTTTCCTATTCTATCCCATCTTATTTCCCAGTTCTCACCCACAGAGAAGTAGACAAACCAAGGAGCGCCTTCTATGTTTTCATATGGAACTGCACCCCAAAAACGGCTATCGTTTGAGTGGTCGCGGTTATCTCCCATCATAAAGTAGTGATCTTTATCTACACGAATTGGAGCAAATTCAAAAAGCTCCATATGGTATCTTCCATTGTTTTGGATTTTTTCATCGTGATGGATGCCAGGATGGATTTTCATATAAGGGTTTTTAACCCAGAGTTTTTCCCCAAAGATGATGATCTCATAATCTTTAAAGTTCTCTTTTATCCACTCATCTCCCTCATGATGATGAACATATAAGTTTTTATCGCTTACAAAAAGTTCATCACCAGGAAGTGCTACACATCTTTTTACGTAGTGTTGTTTAGGATTGTGAGGTGGTCTAAAGATAACAATATCGCCTCTTTTTGGCTTATCTCCATCTACTAGGCGAAGTCTATCGCTCCACGGCATAATGGACATCTCTAAAAAAGGAATGTGTGGCATAGAGATGCCATAAGCAAATTTTTTAGCAAAAAGATGATCACCTATAAGAAGTGAGTCTTTCATAGAACCAGAGGGAATTCTAAAGGCTTGTGCTATAAAAAAGATGATAAAAAGGACTATGACTACAGTTCCAGTCCATGAGTTTGAAAATTTGTAAGTTTTGTATAAAAACTCTTTCATTAAGCTTGTGCCTCTTTTAGTTTGCGAGCATTTTCTTTAGCAGCTTTTAGCGTGTTACTTAGAAGCATGGCGATAGTCATAGGTCCAACTCCACCAGGAACAGGAGTGATGTAAGAGCATTTTTTGCTAACATTAAGAAAATCAACATCTCCTACAAGATTTCCACCCTCAGCGCGGTTGATGCCAATATCTACAATTACAGCTCCATCTTTGACCATATCTTCTTTGATAAGATTTATCACTCCTGCACCTACAAAAATCATATCAGCTTGAAGTGTATGCCTTTTTAAGTCATCTGTAAAGATATGACATATCTCAACTGTAGCATTTGCATTTAGTAAAAGCGCTGCCATTGGTTTTCCAACTATGTTTGATGCACCAACAACCACACAGTTTTTACCTTTAACATCGATGTTATATTCGCTAAGTAAGTGCATAACGCCTAGCGGCGTACAAGGTACAAAGCCATCAAGCCCAGTTGTGAGTCTTCCTACATTAAAGGGATGAAAACCATCAACATCTTTAGCTGGGTCTACAAGTTCAAGTAGTTTTGTTTCATCTATATGTGAAGGAAGTGGGAGTTGGATGAGGATGCCGTCTATATTTGAATCATTATTCATCATAATTAGAGTTTTTTCTATAGCTTCTTGAGATATAGTCTCTGGCATCTCGTGAGTTATGGAGTAAAAACCAACTCTATCACAAGCTTTTTTCTTCATATTTACGTAAGCTTGACTTGCTGGATCTTTTCCAACTAAAACAACAGCTAAGCCAGGAGTGCATCCGCAGATTGATTTTAGCTCTTTAACATCACTAGCTACTTTTTCTTCTATTTTTTTTGAGAGTGCTTTGCCATCTAATAACTGCATTTAAACCCCATAAATTATTTTTTCGATATTATATCACTCCAATAATAATAGGTCGCTTTATGAAAAAAATATTGATTTTAATCTTTCCACTCTACATCTATGCATCAAGCAGCTTTATAACTCCACTAGAATACGCATCCCAACTCTACAAAAATCCTAGAGGAATAGGTTGTCATCACTGTCACGGAAACAAAGGTGAGGGAAAAATAGTTGCTACTTATATAGATAAAAAAAAACCAAAAAATTTTAGTGGACCAGTTATAAATGGACTAGATTTTGAGTATTTTTTCAACTCACTAAACAAAAGAAAAGATGGGATGCCAAGATATTTTTTAACTAAAAAAGAGATACAAGCACTCTATCTCTATCTACAAGAAAGTAAAAAAAATGTTAAGTAAAGTCCTCAAAGCCTTTGATGCTAGAGATGTAGAAGCACTAAAAGCAATGGCTGAGCCGACTATAAGAGTTTTGAACAAGAGAGATGATTTTGCATCAGCTCTTATGCTCTCTTGCAACAAAATTAAGCATCTAGAGAAGATTGACGAGCTTGAAGCAGACTGCATCATTTTAAACCTTGAAGATGGAGTGAGCCAAGAGGATAAACCTCTAGCCCTAGCTCTTTGCGCTATATATCTAGCCAAACATAAAGAGTGTAGTAAAAAGCTTGTAGTAAGGGTAAATGCACTTGATGAGGGTGGTTATGACGAGATAACTTATCTAAAGAAGTTTATGCCAGATGCTATAAGAGTCTCAAAGATAAAAACAAGAAAAGAGGTGGAGTCTGTTTTAGCTCTTTTAGATGAAGAGATAGAACTCCATCTCTCTATAGAGACTAAAGAAGCGTGGCACAATCTAGCGACTCTTAGAGTAAACCAGAGAGTTACTACATTTTACCTAGGCATCTTAGATCTTTTAGCGGATATGAGGCTACCCCAAAGTCTGCTAAAGATGGATAATCCTACAATAAACTATATTCTTACACACTTCTTAGTAAGCTCCAGAGCAATGGGAGTTAAAGCTGTCTCTTTTGTCTATCAAGAGTTTGAAAAACTAGATGAATTTTCAAAATGGATAGAGTTTGAAAAATCTTTAGGCTACGATGCAAAAGCTTGCATCTCTCCATCGCAAGTGAGCTTAGTTAATGAGAATTTTTCTTATAGTGAGCTTGAAATAGAGAGAGCAAAAGAGATAGTAAAACTCTTTGAGATGCAAAGAGAGAAGGGTGTCACTGGCTTTACTCATCCTGAGTACGGTTTTATAGACGAGCCAATATATAAAGGTGCGTTAGCACTTTTGATTTAGTAAGGCCGTTCTTTATTTAAGTGCTCTTAAACATACTTTTAAAAACTTATATTTTCTCCCAAAAAGTGCCTTGTGGGGTGTCCATAATGTTTACTCCAAAGGCTAGAATTTCATCTCTTAGTTTGTCTGAAGTTGCAAAGTCTTTCTCTTTTTTTGCCACATCTCTTTTTGAGATAAGCTCACTTAGCTTCTCTTTAGTTGCTGCATCTACTCCTGATTGGAAGTACTCATAAGGGTTTTTAACTCCAAAACCTAGGACATCTTCTATAAAGGCAAGATTTGAGATAGTCTCTTTTTTAAGCTCTTTATGTTTGCCAGCACAATCGAGTCTCTCATTCGCACTTGATATCATCTCTTCTATAAGGCTTAGTGCTAAAGAGATGTTCATATCATCACTTAGAGCTTCAAGGAGTGCATCTTTAAACTCGCTTGCATCGTTTGCTTCACTAAGTCCAAAGAGTCGTTTTTTTAGTCTGTAAACCTTGTCAAGTCTCTTTTTTGAGAGTTCTAAATCGACTGTGCTGAAGTTAAAGTTGCTTCTATAGTGAGTGCTAAGAAGGTAAAAACGCAGAACCTCTCCATCGTACTCTCTTAGTGCATCTTTTAAAAAGAAGCTATTGCCTAAACTCTTTGACATCTTTTCGCCATCAATGTTTACAAAACCATTGTGCATCCAGTAAGCTGCTAGTGTGTGGTCTGTTGCACACCTTGTCTGTGCAGCTTCGTTTTCATGGTGAGGAAACAAAAGGTCTGCTCCTCCGCCATGGATATCTACACTAAACTTAAACTCAGGCTTTGCAAGATGTTTTTCTATCATAGCAGAACACTCAAGATGCCAACCAGGACGGCCTTTACCATAAGGAGAATCAAATGTAACACTTCCATCTTTTACGCTCTTCCAAAGAGCAAAGTCAGCACTGTTTCTCTTTTGCAAAGAGCTCTCAACTCTTTGCTTTTTATCGTCTTCTTCTTGAACTCTTTTTGAGAGGCTTAGATACTCATTATCGCTTGAAGTGTCAAAATATACATCTCCATCTTCTGTTTTATAGGCGTGATTTGCATCTATGAGTTTTTGTATAAATTCTATCATAGCATCTAGTGACTCTGTTGCTTTTGGCTCTATATCTGGTCTTATAACTCCAAGTTTACTCATCTCTTTGTTGTAAGCATCAGCGTAAAACTCTGTTATCTCTTTTATGCTTTTGTTCTCTTGCTGTGCTTTTTTAATAATCTTATCATCAATATCTGTGATATTTCTAGCATAAGTAACCTCGTAGCCATTTGCTCGCAAAACTCTACAAAGCAGGTCAAAAACCAGAGCGCTTTTTGCATGACCTAAGTGGGCATCATCATAGACTGTTGGGCCGCAAACATAAAGTGTTACATTATTTTTCTCTTGAGGAATAAATTCTCGTTTTGTTTTTTGTTGTGAATCGTAAATCTTCATAGTAATCTTTTATCTTTAAATTTTGTCGCATTATAGCACATAGGGCTTTTTTGAAATCATCTCTTTTAAGAGTTTATAAAACTCTTAAAAGCTAAAAGCAGGAGGCTTAAAAGTGCAGAGCCAACTATGAGATATGTTATGTTTTTTAATCCCAGCATCTCTAAAAAGTTTTTCACACCAAAGGCTTTTACAGTTAAGGTAAAACCTACAAAACCGCTGATGGTTCCAGCTAATGCTAGTCCAGCAGCTCCCATGGGAGTTATAAGTGTTAGTGCAAAAACAATGTAAAAAATGAGTGAAAATGTTGCTATTTTTGCAGCGTGAAGCTGTTGAGCATTTGCATATAACCAGAGTAAAAATAGTTTTTGAAGCCCAAGAGGCAGGAGTCCTATCATATACATTTGAAGAACTAAACTGGAGTTTGTGGTGTCCTGTGCTGTAAATGAGCCTCTCTCAAAGAGAAACCAAACTATCTCATGAGAGAGTATTATGCCACCAATGGTACTCGCAGTGAGTAAAAATGTTAAAAACCAAAAAGCTTTTTTCATATAGGCTCTAGCTTCGCTATTTTGCTTGTTTTTTATATATCTAGCTACACTAGGAAAGAGTGCTATGGAAGTTGCTATGGCAAAAAGAGCTAGTGGGAGTTGAAAGATGCGGTTTGCATAGTAGAGATAACTGATAGAACCAGTCACTAAAAACGATGCTAAGATGGTGTCTAAAAATGCACTAACTTGTGGAGTTGAGTTACCCCACATCGCAGGAAAAAACTGCTTTTTAAACTTTTTTGACTCTTCCTTTATATGATGCGATTTTGTTCTTATGTACTTTATGCCACCGTATAAAGGTTTAAAAAGTCCTAGTTTATGCATAGCTATAAAGTGTGCAATAAGCTGTAAGATGCCACCTATGACTACACCAAAACTTAGGTAGTAAACTATATCTAGTTGAGATTTGTTTTGTGAGAGAAGAAGTGCAAAGATAAGAGAGATATTTAGCAGTGCAGTTGAGAAGGCTGTTGTTGCAAAATGTTTTTTGTATTGAAGCATTGTACTTAAAAAAGTAACCATAAATATGAGTGGAAGATACCAAAAGTTTATAGCTACAAATGGAGATGCTAACTCTATAGTATCATCACTAAAACCTACTGCTATTGCTTGAGTGGCAAGAGATGGCAAGATATTGACAAGTAGAGTTATTATAAGTATTATTGATAAAAAGATTAAGAAGATATTTATAGAAAAAATAGATCTATGTTTTGAATTGGCATAGGCTGGAATAAAGACTTGAGTAAATGCACCCTCTGCAAAGATTCTACGAAAAAGATTTGGTAGCTTAAATGCTATGAAAAATATATCGCTATAAACACTAGCGCCCAAAGCCGATGCCGTGAGCAAATCTCTAAGGAATCCAAGTATCCTAGAAAAGAGTATTCCGAAGCTATTTGTGAAAATGGATCTAAACATAAAAGGGCTACTTTGTCTTAAAATTGTCGTAATTTTGTCGATATTGCGTTACATTTACGTAAGTTTAACAAATATTAGATTAAGATATATTATAAAAATTATTGGTAGGTAGTTATGGCAGTCTTTGCTTCTGGCAAAAAAGATACTCAATCATCACAAACTAAGATTCGTCCAACTATTGTGCGAACTCATAATGTTGCAAAAGAGTTGATTTCTGTTGCTAAGAGCAATGAAGTAAGTATTGGTTCTATTGATTTTAATGTGCTTGATGTTCAAACATATACAAGACTAAATAAAGATAATCAAGAGATAGAATGGGAAGAAGTTACAAATCATGAACTTCAAACACTACTAACTGAGGAGAATCTACTCAACAAAAATTTTCAAATAAAACAGATGTATGAGATAGAGATGTTTTCTAAAATACAAAATGAGCCATATAAAGATTTTCATCTAACAATAGGCGCAAATGCTACCAAGTGTAAGGTTTATTTAGGAATAAGAGAAGATTCAGAAGTTACATATAACAAAAATTTTGAACAAGATTTAGTCACTCTTATAAACAAAAGTAAAGCTCGTGCGAACATTCTTATAAATGTTTTTGACACAATGCTGCCAAGTGTTGTGTCTAAAATAGTGGCCTATGTAATGGTCCAAGAGAGTGTAAAATATGAAAAAAGTGAGGTGCATCTTGTAGCTGAATCTCATGAACCTGTACCTACAAGAAATGATGCTTTAATACTACACTATGAAAAAAAAGAAAACATTAGTGAAAATGAAAAAGTAGACTATGCAAACAGGGGTTTTATAAAGAGTGTTAAAAAAGATGAACTTCTTATGGAGTACATTAAAGCTAAAAAGGGAAAGCCTGGTAGAAACTGTAGAGGTGAGTTTTTAGAACCCAAAGAACCACTAGAATCAAATACTCCAAGCTTTAGCACAGATGCTACAATCCAAATAATAGATAGTGATGATAAAATAGAATATAGGGCTGTTGAAAATGGATATGTAGTATTTGATGCAAACGCTTATACTATAAAATCTGATATAGACGTTGGCGAGATTAGTTTTAAGACTACTGGTAATATTCATGCTGGTATTGACTCTGATGTGAGTATGAGCGTAAAAGAGAGCGATGTAATGAAAGATGCTATCGGAACTGGCATGAAAGTTGAAGTCAGTGAGATAGAGATAGAGGGAAATGTCGGACCAAATGCTCAAGTTATAGCTCTTAAAGCAACTGTAGGCGGACAAACACATAAGACAGCTACTATGACAGCTGAGAATCTGCGCATCAATATTCATAAAGGAAGGGCATATGGAAAAAATATCCATATAACAAGACTAGAACATGGGGAAGTAGAAGGGGAGATTGTCGATATCGCTCAATGCGTAGGTGGAAATATAAGGGCAAAAGAGATAACTTTAGAGAGTTGTGGCTCCTATGTAAATGCTACAGCATCTAGGTTTATTGAGATAAAAAAACTTCAAGGTAGTGAAAACACTTTTATAATAGATCCACTCCTTAAAGGTTCTATTAAAAAAGGCTTAGAACAAAACAAAGAAGATATCTCCAAGTTAGAAAACAATGTGAAAAACATAAAAAAAGAGATAAAAGAGTACACGGAGATAGTTCAAAAAAATCAAAAAAATTTTGAAGATGTAAGAAGACGACTTATTAACTATAAAAAAAACAATGTAAAAATGCCTTCTTCTTTTGTAAAGCAGTATAGTAAGTTTAAAAAAGCTAAAGAATATTTATCTAAGATAGAAAAAGAATATATATCAAAAAAAGATCATTTAACTCTCTTAACAACAAAAACTGCTTCTTTTCAAGACAACATTTTTAACGCAAGAATCATAAATAGAGATAGATGGGTGGGGCATAATGAGATAATATTTAGGCTAGTAGATCCACCTATGGAAGTCTCGTATATACCAAATGAAGGCTCACCTGATAAAATTTTTGCGATAGTAGAAGTAGATGATGGTGTATATAAAATAGAGGCGGTGAAAGAGTAGATGATAGTAGGGTTAAATGGCAAAATTGTACATAAAGAGCCGAGTTTAGTTCATGTTGATGTTAATGGTGTAGTTTATGAGGTTTTTATCTCTCTTCATACTTTCTCCGCACTAGGAGATGACAAGATAAAACTCTTTACAAGACATATAGTCCGCGAAGATGCGCAACTTCTTTTTGGTTTTTTAGATATTCAAGAGAAGAAGATGTTTGAGATGCTTATAAAAATAAGCGGAGTTGGTCCTAAAGTTGCAACGGCAATATGCTCAACTTTCACTCCTAATCAGTTTGCAGTTCTAATAAATAATAAAGATATAAATGGTCTAAAAAAAGTCCCTGGCATCGGACCTAAGAGTGCAGGGCGGATTTTAGTAGAGCTTAGTGGTTTTGACGCAGAACTTATGTCATCTGCAGAAGTTCCAAAGACTAAAGCCTTTAATGAAGCTAGCGAAGCACTCCAATCACTAGGATTTAAAAAAGATAAAATCTCCAAAGCTCTTAGTTCATGTTCTAGTGAAGACACTTCACTACTTGTAAAAGAGGCTCTAAAACAACTTCAAACTATTTAATGCTATAATCCGGGTTTTAAAACAAGGATTTGTAACTATGAAACTATATGGTATACCAACCTGTGGCAGTGTTAGAAGCGCTAGAAAGTTCTTTAAAGACAACGATATTGAGATAGAGTTTGTTGATTTTAAAAAAGTTTCTGTGGGCTCTAAAGAGCTGGACTATTGGCTAAAACATGAAGATATAGACACACTTTTTAACAGTCGTGGAACAAAATACAGAACTCTAAAGTTAAAAGATTTAAATCTTGATTCAGATGCAAAAAGAGAGTGGCTTTGCAAAGAAAATATGCTTTTTAAAAGACCTATAATTGAGTATAAAGAGAGTGTTATTGTTGGCTGGGATGAAGAAAAATACAAAGAAATTTTTATCAAAACTCAGTGAGAATAGCAGTTTAAACAAATGTATAAGGGAGTTGTTCCTTTTACGGACAAATAATTCTGCTCTTTTTTTAAAGAGCTAGCTTTTAGGAATGCTAACCAATGGCATTCCCACGATGAGTCGTCTCAGCGGCGTGAGCGAAGTAGAAGGGAGTTGTTCCTTTTACGGACAAATAATTCTGCTCTTTTTTTAAAGAGCTAGCTTTAGTCGTCTCAGCGGCGTGAGCGAAGTAGAAGGGACTTGTTCCTTCTACGGACAAATAAGATGAAGGGCTTCCTTCATTTTATAAAATAAAATTAAGGAAATCTATTTTGAAATTAACAATTTTATTTGGTGGGGCTAGTTTTGAACATGAAATTAGCATAGTAAGCGCCATAACTTTAAGAGAAAAGCTATCAACATATGAACTAACTTTTATATTTTGTGACCAAGATCATAAGTTTTATCTTATAGAACCATCAAAGATGAAGGCTAACACCTTTTCTAGAGGTGAACATAAAGGGATGCCACAAGTAAATCTTACAAATGGCTACTTTGAGCAAAAAGGAATGTTTAGCTCAACTAAACATGCGGGTGTTGTTTTAAACCTTATTCATGGAGCTGATGGAGAAGATGGAACTATTGCATCTTTGCTTGATTTTTTTGATATTAAGTATATCGGGCCTAGGGTAGATGCTAGTGTTTTTTCTTATGATAAGAGATATACAAAATGGCTTTGCGAAGCTAAAAAAATCAAGACCATAGAGTATGAAGTTCTCTCATCAAATGAACATAAAAATATAAATATAAAGTACCCAATTATAGTTAAGCCTGCAAGACTTGGAAGTTCTATTGGTGTTAGCATAGTAAAGGAAGAGAGTGAGTTAGACTACGCTTTAGATGTCGCTTTTGAGTTTGATAAGTCAGTTATAATAGAGCCTTTTATGTGTGGTATAAAAGAGTACAATCTAGCTGGATTTATGGCAAAAGGAGAGTTTCACTTCTCTATAATAGAAGAGCCACAAAAAAATGAATTTTTAGACTTTGAAAAAAAGTATATGGATTTTTCTCGTTCTGGGAGTGTGGAAAAAGCAGAACTAAGCCCAGCAATTGAAGCAAAATTAAAGTCAACATTTGAGAAAATCTATGAAAATCTCTTTGAGGGCGCACTCATTAGATGTGACTTTTTTGTTCTAAATTCAGAAGTTTATCTAAACGAGGTAAATCCAATCCCAGGTTCTATGGCTAACTATCTTTTTGATGATTTTAAAGCTTCCCTAGAACTACTAACTTCATCTCTTCCCACACAAAGAAGAGCAAAAACAAACTACGACTATATTCACTCAATTTCAAAGGCAAAAGGTAAATAATGGCTCTAAAGTCTATCCAGTATAATCAGCACACTTTTGATATAAGCTATGAGATACTAAACCCTGAAGCGCCAGTTGACTTGATAATTTTACCTGGTTGGGGAAGCAATAAAGAGCTTATGAAGAACTCATTTCATCCATATATGAGTGCATTTAGGCATATCTATATAGATCTACCAGGATTTGGTAAAAGTACCTCTTGTGTGGCACTAAATACTAAAGACTATGCAAGAATAGTTGAACTTTTTATGATTCATATAAATGCTTCAAAAGATATCATCTTAGGGCACTCTTTTGGTGGAAAAGTTGCTCTCTTACTTGAACCAAAGGTTCTTATACTTGTTGGAAGTACTGGAATTATGGTGCCAAAACCATTAAAAATAAGACTTAAGATAGCTATATATAAACTATTTAAACTCTTTGGACTTGCAAAGTTTCGTTCACTCTTTGTGGCTGAAGATGCAAAGAGTTTGAGTGAGCCGATGTATCAGACTTTTAAAAATGTTATAGATGAAGATTTGAGTGAAGAGTTTAGCTCAAGTGATGCTAAAACACTGCTTTGCTGGGGAGATAAAGACACAGCTACGCCACTGAGTATTGCACATAAGATGCAAAAACTTTTAAAAGATTCAACTCTAAAAATCTATGATGGAGATCACTACTTTTTTATGAATCATGCTAAAGAAGTCTCAAATGAGATAAAAAATATTTTTTTAAAAACTTTGGAGCATAAATAATGGACTTCATGTTACTTTTATCCTTTGTAACAAATGTTTTATTTGTTACAACTTTGGGATGGTATCTTATAACAAACCTACAATGGTATGACTATAAACTCACAAGGGTAATACTAAAACACCATAAACCTCACTGGCATATTGTTTACTTTTTAGTCCCCTTTATTGCCTACTATACGACTGCTGGATTTTTTCCAATCTTCTTCTACTTTGCACTCCTTCCTGCAACTTTTGTTTGGTATAAAAAGTTAGATAAGAAGCTAGTTCTCACATGGCGTGTTAAAAGATTTCTTATACTCTTAGTCTCTTTGACCCTTTTTCAAGATGTACTTTGTACATTAAAAGATGCTTGTGAGGTTTATGGAGTTTTTATGCCTATAGCACTGGCTTATATAGGTAGTGTGATGATAGAGAAGTTCCTTTTTATGGCGTTTTATAAAGAAGCAAAAAAGAAGTTAAACTCTATAAACGAGCTAGAAATTGTTTGTATAACAGGAAGTTATGGAAAAACAAGTATAAAAAACTTTGTAGAGCAGATTCTCTCACAAAAGTACAAGGTTCATGCAACTCCAAGAAGTGTAAACACACTAGGAGGCATCATTCGTGATATAAATGAGTCACTACCGAGTGATGTAGAAGTTTATATTTGTGAAGCTGGAGCTAGAGAGAGTGGAGATATTTACGAGATAACTCTCTTTTTAGAGCCTCAGATTGCGGTTGTTGGCAAAGTTGGAGAAGCTCACATAGAGTACTTTAAATCTTTAAGAAATATCATAGCTACAAAACTCGAAATCATGCAGTCTCCAAGACTCAAAAAAGCCTATATACACAACTCTGTTACAGATGAACCACACGAAAGGGTCACTTTTTTTGGTGATGGAGTTTTAAATGTAGATGCTACGCTTGAGGGGACTACTTTTGAGATGAAGTTTGGTGATGAAAGTTTAAAACTGCATACTAAGGTTCTAGGTGCATTTCAAGCCAACAACATTGAAGTGGCCGTGCAAATTGCTAAGACTTTTGGACTAAGTCAAGACGAGATTATGAAAGCCGTCGCAAAGCTAAAACCAGTAGAACATAGGTTAGAAAAAATAGTAGCTGGCGGAAAAATCATCCTAGATGATGGATATAACGGAAACATTGATGGTATGAGAGAGAGCATCAGACTCTGCTCACTTCATGATGGCAGAAAAGTTATAGTAACACCTGGACTTGTTGAGAGCAGTGATGAGTTAAACTTAGAACTTATAAAAGAGATAAATGCAGTCTTTGATATAGTTATAGTTACAGGCTCACTAAATGCAAAACTATTTGAGAAAAACATTACTGTGAAAAACAAAATCATGCTTAGCGATAAGTCAAAAATCCAAGATGTCTTAGCATCTCAGACAAAAGCTGGAGACATCATCCTCTTTGCAAATGATGCACCTAATTTCATATAGATATGATAGATAAAAGTATAAAATATTTAGGGTATTTTACAGCTTTTATCTTGGGTTTTTTAGTTTTGCTTGTGGTTTATGACGCTAGTGCTCGCTACATATTTTCAAGCGGTTCTGTAGCACTTCAGGAGCTTGAATGGCATCTCTTTGATGTGGTAGTTCTTTTTGGGATAGCTTATACTCTAAGGGAGAATGCTCATGTTAGGGTAGATATATTTTATGCCTCATACTCAAAGAAGAAAAAAACCATTATAAACATTATCTCCTCACTTTTTTTTGTGCTTCCTTTTTCATGTATGATAGTCTATATCGGCATAGATTTTGTAGCTTTGAGCTTTGCTCAAAACGAAGCCTCATCAAACCCTGGAGGTTTAGAGTATAGATTTTTAGTCAAGTCACTTCTTCCCATCTCCTTTGCTTTTTTGGCTCTTGTTGCCATCAATGAAGCCTACAAAGATATCCAAAGTTTAAGAGATGCTACAAAGAGTAATGAGTTCAAAGATTATAATGAGGCTATAGAGTTATGATGGCTATAGCTATATTTATAACTATTTTAGCACTTCTACTTTTGGGCATCCCTGTTGCTTTTGTTTTTGGAAGTGTTGCAATCGTTTTTGCTTTTTTTATACCAGAGTTAGGCTTTGGCATCTTTGATATTTTATCTCTTCGCATCTATGGAATCATGAGCAACTCAACGCTGATGGCAGTTCCACTCTTTATTGCAATGGGGCTTATACTAGAGAAATCAAAAATGGCAGAGAGGCTTCTAGTCTCCATGAGTGCTCTGTTTCGTGATGTCCGTGGGGGCTTGGCTGTTAGTGTAGTTTTAGTCGGTGCGATGCTCGCAGCTTCAACTGGCATAGTCTCTGCATCTGTGGTAATGATGAGCGTTATTGCACTTCCACTTATGCTTCGCGCTGGATATGACAAATCTTTGGCATCTTCGACCATCGTAGCATCTGGAACACTCGGACAAATCATACCTCCTTCCATCATTCTAATCATCTTAGGCGATGTTATGAGTGTTGGTGTGGGCGAGTTGTTTATGGGTGCAGTTTTGCCAGGAGCTCTTCTTGTTACTCTCTACATCGTATATATTTTAGTCCGCTCCTATTTTTCTCCAGAATTAGCTCCAATCCCAAAAGAGGTTAAAGAAGTATCTATAAAAGAGATACTTCTCTCTATAATTCCGCCACTTCTTTTGATGTTCTCAGTCCTAGGAAGTATCTTTGCAGGCATTGCATCTCCTACTGAGTCTGCCGCTTTTGGCGTTATCGGTGCGATAATTTTAAGTGTTATAAACAAGTCACTTAACTTTGAGATGCTAAAGTACGCCTCGCTAGGAAGTGTGAAACTAAGCGGTATGATATTTATGATACTCATCGCATCTACTGCATTTTCTCTTGTCTTTAATGAGCTTGGAGGAACTGACGCTATAGTTGAGTTTTTTCATGAAGATATAGGAAATGTCTGGTTTTTTATAGCAATCTCAATGCTCGTCATCTTTGTAGTTGGTTTTTTTATAGATTTTATAGAGATATCTTTTATCATCGTACCAATCTTAGTCCCTGTTATGATAGGCTTTGGCATCGACCCTCTCTGGTTTGCAATCCTTATAGCGCTAAATCTTCAAGCCTCTTTTTTAACGCCACCTTTTGGACTAGCGCTCTTTTTTCTAAAAGGCGTAGCTGGGGATAGTGTGAGCACTAGTGAAATATACAGAGGCATCATCCCTTTTATACTTCTACAACTCCTAGCACTAGGGTTAGTTATCACCTTTCCAATCTTGGTTTTTGCTTTTGTATGATTGAGTACTCTGAACAATTATTAAGGTAGATCCTGAATCAAGTTCAGGATGACCAGTGTTCCGTCATTCCGTGCTTGACACGGAATCTAGTTTAGATATTAATCAGAAGGCTCAATTGTAGGCTTCAAAGCCTCACAGTGGAGAATGCCATTGGTTAGCATTCCTAAAAGCATCGCTTCCGAAAAGTGATTGAAACTTTAAGGACGTAAAAAGCATCGCTTGCGAAAAGCCATTAAAACTTTAATGGTTTACAAACCATCATTTGCGAAAAGTATTGTGAATTTTAAGAGCTTCATAATGCTTATCTTTATATATATTAGTAAAGTTATCTCTTTTTATAGAGTAATGGACTAAACTATAGTTAGAAAATAAAAAGAGAGATGAAGATGAAAGATATTTTATATGCGCCGTGGAGAGATGATTATATTGCTGGTAAAAAGATAGAGGGTTGTGTTTTTTGTCATATAAGCACTCATGCAAAAGAGGATAAAAAATCGCATGTTCTCTACAGAGATGAGCACTGTTTTATGGTGATGAATATATATCCTTACACTCCAGGGCACTTTATGATAATCCCTCACAAACATACTGACAAGCTAGAAGAGTTGGATGAGACAACGTGGTTACATATGAGTCTTTTGGCTCAAAAGGGCGTTAGACTTTTAAAAGAGGGTTTGGGTGCAAAGGGCGTAAATATCGGTATGAACTTAGGTAAAGATGCAGGAGCTGGGATAGCTGAGCACATTCACATGCATCTAGTTCCTAGGTGGAACAGGGATACAAACTTTATAACAGCCATAGCAAGCACAAGAGTTTACTCAACGGACTTTGATAAGATATATAAAAAAATAAAAAAGTTAACTAAAAAGTATATATAAGTTTAGTCTTTTTTCTTACTCTTTAGAACAAAGAAAAAGATTACTAGTATCACTATAAGAACTAGAGATCTAACTATTATGGTTGCTCCATCGAGATCTTCCATGTTTTACCTTTAAATAATTTTTGATTTGTCAATTATAGCCCAAGTAGATAAAAGTAAGGCTCAAAGCTCTCAACGCAAACCTGAGAAACTAGTTCTAAAAAAGGTTCGTAGTTTTGTGTAGTGTGTGCTATGTCAAGAGCTTTATAGTAGGCTAGTCTATTTTCTACTTTTATAATAGCAGGGGGGAAACCGTGCTTTATAAGTTCAAGGTTTAAAAGAAGTCTTGATGTTCTGCCATTGCCATCTACAAAAGGGTGGATGGCTACAAAATCAACATGAACTCTAGCTGCTAACTCTACAGGGTGAAGATTTGTATGCTCTTTTTTGTACCAAGATATAAACTCTTGCATCTTAGCACTTACTTCAAGTGCTTGAGGTGGTTTATGTTCAGCTCCACTTATAAGAACATTTATATCACGATATTTACCCGCATTTTTATCGTCAATATTTTTTAAGATGAGTGAGTGGATGGACTTGATGTCATGCTCACAAAGAAGTTCATTTTTTGTAGTAAGTTCTTCTACGTAAAAAATTGCTTCCTTGTGATTTATAGCCTCAAAATGCTCTCGCAGGTTTTTACCGCCAACAGTTATTCCCTCTAGGACGACTTTAGTTTCTTGGAGTGTAAGAGTGTTTCCCTCAATAGCATTAGAGTTAAAAGTCCATCTAAGAACTAAATCTTCATGAAGATTGCTTAGCATCTCTTGTGAGAGTGGTCTGTGCGCATCTAGCTTGGCTTTGAGTCTGTCTAAGTGTGAGAAATCCATATATAGTCCAATAATTTAGTAAAAAGCATATTACACTATTTTGATTGTTGAAGTGGTTAATTTTTAAGAAAATGTTTATGATTGTTGAAGTGTTGTGGATGGGGTAGAGGGATTCGAACCCCCGAGTAGTGGCACCAAAAGCCACGGCCTTACCGCTTGGCGATACCCCAATAAAATGATGGCAAAATTCTATCATACGAAACTTAGAATTGACTAAAAGTAGAGGATATTTAAGGTTAAAATGCATGATAGATATATGGTTTTTTTAAGGGTTTACTCTTCTAGCCGATAATATACTCATAAATATTAAGGAGAGTAGCATGAGAATAGATAGTTATTCTGTGCAAATGAATGCGCAATTTTACAATCTTTGGCATCAATCGACTCAAGCTGATATCAAGAAGGATACACAAACTTTTGAAAATGGTAATTCTGCGAGTGTATCTGCTATCAAACAAGATATTCAAAATATAGACACAAATAAAGAGCTCTCCATAGAACTATCTAAAGCGATTTTGAAAAATATCAACTCAGAGTCTGCTAAGATTGTTAAAGACAGATTTATAATAAGCAGTACATTTATGGAGTCACAGGCTTTAAACTTCACAGTAGATGCAAAAGTTGTAGCAGATGGCAGAGAGATAGATATCTCTATGGATTTGTTCCTCTCAAGGAGCTTTGTTCAAACAACTCAGATAAGTGCTGAGTTAGTAAGCAAGTCTCTAAAAGATCCTTTAATTATCTCTCTCGATGGACTTATGCCAAGTTTAGGTTCTAATAAATTTTCATTTGATATAGATAGCGATGGTAGGAGAGATCAGATATCACTGCTAAAAGAGGGAAGTGGTTTTTTAGCACTTGACAAAAATAACAACGGTATTATAGATGATGGTAGCGAGCTTTTTGGTACGAAGAGTGGTGATGGCTTTGCAGATTTGAGCAAATATGATGATGACAATAACGGCTGGATAGATGCGAATGATAAGATATTTGATAAACTTAGAATTTGGCAAAAAACAGATGACAAGGATGAGTTATTGGCTTTAGGTGAAGTAGGTATCGGAGCTATTTTTTTAGGAAATACTCAGACTCCTTTTAGCTTTAAGTCTAGTTCAAATGAGCTTTTAGGTGAGATGAGAAAGAGTGGCATCGTCCTTTTTAAGAGTGGCAAAGCAGGGATTATCTCTCATATTGATATGGCAACTAAAACTCTGGAAAATTTAAATACTCTTGAGATTTTCCAAAAAAAATCTTCTCTACTAGATGTGAAACAAATCTATGCAGACAATCAAAATATACTACAAGATGAGGGTGAAGATGATGATATCATGACTCAACTACAAAAGAAGATAAAGATTCTTGAAGCAAAACTCTCTCATGCAAAAGAGAGTGAAAAGGCTTCTATTCAAGCACAAATAGGGGTTTTACTTACTCAAATGATATCACTTCTAAATATTTAGAAGTGAAGAGTTGTGTTAGAGATTGTAGCTGACATAAAACTTTAAACGCGTTCCCTCAGGGCAAAAAAACTAATCTTGTGTTATATCTTTTTTCTTAGTAAAGAGAGTGCCTTTATTGTGCACGCCATCTATCAAAAACTCTCTAGCAGTGGTTAAATCATAGCCATTACACAAAAACATCTCTCTGCCGTTATCCATAAGGTACTCGGCCGCTTTTAGTTTTGTTACGATTCCGCCTGTTGCAAATTGAGAGTTTGGAGTATGCTCTTGATTTAGCTCCTCTACATTTAACTCCGTTACAAACTTTCTTATTTTTGCCTTAGGATTATCTTTAGGGTTAGAATCGTAATAACCATCAATATCACTCAGTATTATAAGTAAATCTGCTCCTGTATAGTAAGCAACATGAGCCGATAGTTGATCATTGTCTCCAAAGAGTTGATCTGGGGTTGTTGAGATGTCGTTTTCATTAACAATAGGTAAAATATCATGCTTAAATGTTCTCTCTATGATATCTTGAAAAATTCTAGTATGTACTTTTGAATCAAAATCCTCTTCTGTTAAGAGTATTTGAGAAATAGTTACATCATAAATATCAAACATATTTTTATAAGAACTCATAAGAATAGACTGTCCAACAGATGCTAAAACCTTTTTACTTGTGGGTATAGTTCTGTTTAACTTTACCGCTGTATATCCAGCCGATACTGCACCAGATGTGACGAGGACTACTTCGTATTTTTTTCTAGCTTCAGTGATTAAAGAGACAAGATGCAACATTCTCTCTTCTGCTATATTTGTTGTTTCTGTTAAAACACTACTTCCAACTTTAATAACTATTCTTTTCATTTTTTTCCTCTTTATGTAAAAATTTAAACTGTGTAAATGGCAATTGAACCCTCTGATTAATTTGTAAACTAGATTTCGTGTCAAGCACGAAATGACGGGACATGCGTCATCATGAACTTGACTGAGGATCTAATTTCATAATTGTTCAGAAGACTCAATTATTGTTACTGCACGATGTTACTTTTAGATATTCAGACTAACATAAAAATAGTTAATATATAAGTAAGTTCAATATTTAATGGATAATTTGAATGCTTTGTATATTAAAATTCGAGCTATGTTAGTAAAGAAGAATGATTTTTCAAGTATATTCAACTGGTACAACACCTATATAACCCTCTCCCCTGATATTTTGGATAAAAGAGTTGGGCAAAGTTTTCTTTAAATCTCTCATAGTAGATAAAATCGTACTATGTGAGATCTCTTTGTCATCCCAAACATACTCCCTTAAGGTGTCAAATGTGACTAATGTATTTTGATTTTTTATCAAGATATATAAGAGTCTTTTTTGTGTTGTAGTGAGCTTGGAAGGGGTTTCATTTCTAAAGAGTGTACGATTTTTTAAGTCATATTTGTAGTTATCATCAAGATAGACATAATTATTGATGAAATTTTTTGGAATTGTTTGCAACATCCTCACTTCAAGTTCAGCAAAATCGAAAGGTTTTCTAAGGTAGTCAGCGGCTCCAAGCTCAAAAGCTTTGAGGACTTTTTGCACATCTGTTAATACACTTATAAAAATTGTCTGTGTCGAAATATTGTTTTCTCTAATATATTTAAGAACTTCAAATCCATTAATTTTAGGAGTGTTGATATCTAATATAATGCAGTCATAGTCATGAAGATTAGCTTCTCTTAGCAACTGCTCACCATCTACAAAATCATCTACAAAATACCCTTTAATATTTAAAAATTTTTTGATATTTTGCCTTAGATGCAACTCATCTTCCATTAGTAGTATTTTCATTTTATTTTAGGTAACTCCATTTCTATACAAAATAAATTATTGTTAGTCCTAGCCACAATATCAAGATTGTTCTTTTGACATATTAACTTAACAAGATCAAGACCAATGCCAAGTCCAAAAATCTCCTTTTGTTGACGATGGTATTTTTGAAATATATTTTTAGTATCTATCTCTTTAAATGACTGATTACAAATCAAAAATACCAATTTTTCTTCTTTTTGGGTGGTAGATATAAATATGTTGCCATTCTCCTTTGTGTATTTAATAGCATTTGAAATAAGGTTATCTAACACTCTTTCCATCTCCTCTTGATTGAGCCAGAGAGATATCTGTTGTGCAACATTTATTTTAAATATTAAAGAGCGGCTATGTGCGACTAAGCTGAAGTATTTAACTCTTTGATGTAAAAGCGCACTAAAGTCAAATACTTTTTTTTCTCTTATTTTATCATAATAGCTGATTGAGTAGTAGAGATCATCATAGATATTTTGCAGGGTTTTACATGCAGCAAGAGACATTTGTGTATAGTCCGATCTTTTATATTCTAACTCTTGCATCTGCATAGCTGAATTTATTATGCTAAGAGGTGTATGGAGTTCATGAAATAACTCTTCCATAACTTTTTTTAAATTTGTATAAAGCCTTGCTTTTTGTAGATGTGCCTGAATTCTAGCAATAAGCTCTTTTGGATGAAATGGTTTTGCTATGTAATCTGCTGCACCTACTTTAAATCCTTTTATGACATCCTCTGTACTGTCTTTTGCTGTTAAAAAAATTACTGGAATATCTTTAGTAGATTTATCTTGCTTTAGTTTTCTTAGAACCTTGTATCCATCCATTTTAGGCATTATGACATCAAGTAAAATTAACTCAGGATGAAATTTTTTTATGATTTTTAACCCATCTTCTCCATTTGATGCAACTTTTATATCGTATTTGTATGGAGTAAGCATATGACTAAACAGAGATAGATTTTCTTTTTTATCATCAATAATAACTATTTTTGAACTTAGTGAGTCTTTATGTACTTCTCTTGGTTGAAAATTTTGTTGTGTAAAATCTCCTCTATTTTCGTCTTTTTTTGAAGATAAAAAAGTGGCTATATTGGAAGTCTCCTTCTCTATGGAAATAGCCATTTTTTTTTGCTCTTCGCATAAGCCTTCCTTATCTTGAAGCATTTGTGAATACCCCAAAATAATATTTAAACTATTGTGAATGTCGTGCAGCGTTTTTGAGCTTAGTGTTATAGAGTTCATAATCATCCATTTTTAAAAATATAAATATATTTTACCTAAACTAGTTCTTTTTTGCATTCTTTTTGCATCCTTATTTGATTTAATACTACAACTAACATATTAATAAAGAGTTGATAAATGGAGAAATTAAGACTTCTTATAGCTGATGACGATGAATACGATCGTTTAGTTTTAAGAGAAACATGTATAAATTTAAATTATTTTGAGTTAAAAGATGCTGCTGATGGTCTTGAAACTGTCGAGATTACAGAGTCGTGGCGTCCTCATATTATTTTGATGGATATTATGATGCCAAAAATGGATGGTATTGAAGCATCTCAAATTATAAAAGAAAGATATCCTCAAATCATTATAATGATAGTAACAGGCGTTTTTGATTCTAGTGTTGAAGATAAGATGAGAGCGATAGGCATCGATGTATATGTTCATAAACCTATCAACAAGGAACTGATTCGTTTTGAACTTCAAAACGTTGTTTTAGCATTTCATTTAGGATTAAGTAATTTTAAAGAGAAAACGAAAAAAATTATACTAAACCCATTTAACTCGGATATTCCTTCCTACAAAACCATCTTTGACATAGTCAATACAGATACGATGATGGAGTTTGGCTTGTGGCTCTTTGACAGATATAAAAGTAAATTCACAACACTCTCTAGTAAGTTTGACAAAGTTATTAAACTATTTTATAAGCTTATGATTGAAGGAACTAGAAACGGCAAGACATTGACTATTATTGTCGAAGAGAGCTATGAAGAGTTTTACATCACAATTAAGTTTGATAAAGCAATAACTTTAGAGCAAAAAACCTTAGATATGCTTAGTGAATTTGGAACAGATGTAATCATTTTAGAAAATATATTTTGTGCAAGATTAAGTAAGCCAAAGGAGGAGGAAGAGATAGTTGTCCAAGAAATACCGACACAGGTACAAATAAAAAATGCACCAGTAGAAGATATGCAAAGTCAACATAAAACTCAGAGTGTAAAAGAAGTAAGAGTTATGAAAGAAAATGAAAAGGAACTTATGCATCAAAGCTTTATTCACAAAACAAGTGCATCAGATTATGTTGCTGAAGTAGGTGATATTTTAGATGATATTCTTGAACTCTCAAGTATTGATGATGAGTGGAGGGAAGGGCTTAACTTGATCGAAGTAGAACCTAGTGAAAAAAACTTAATACATTTTGTTGATGCTGTTCTTTATGTCTATGTTCGTGTTATCAATAGCCTTTTTGAATTTACAGCTCTTGCTTATGCGCTAACTTCTTTGGGGTCTTTTATCAAAGACAATGCAAAGATTGTAAGTGAAGATAAATCGAAAATAAAAACAATGATTATGCTTTTTGAGCATTTGGGTGAGGACCTTACCTCGTGGAGAGAACATATATTTGTTCTACAAGATACGGAAGATATTCACTATCTTGATAGCTCATTTTTTAGTTCATGCATGCAGATAGAGGGAATAATCGGGGATAAAGAAGTGAGAGGCGATGATGAAGATAGTATGGAATTTTTTTAAAAAATATAAGGAGAGAGATAAATGGCAAAAAGGGTAATTATTGTTGATGATTCAAGAGCAGTTATTGCAACGGCTGAGTTGGCTTTGGAAGAGATGATAGACTCTAAAACTATAGAGTTTAAGTCCTATCTAAATCCAATGGAACTTTTAGGAGCATTGCAAAACGGAAGTGAAAATTTTGACCTTCTTATTAGCGATGTAAACATGCCTGAGTTAAACGGATTGGATCTTGCGCGTGCTATTAAAGCAGATGAGCGATATAAAAACAAACCAATTATCATCTTAACAACGGAGAGTTCAAACGAAATGAAAATGAGTGGAAAAGAGATAGGTGTGACTGGCTGGATGGTAAAACCATTTAGTGATAACAAGCTTATAAAATCTCTACAAATGGTCTTAGGAGTCTAAACATGGATAAAAATGCAACACAGTCAAGAAGGGAGAGATATCTCACCTTTCATATAGGAAATGAACAATATGGAATAGCGATAGATAGAATCAAAGAGATTATCGCAATGATGGGCATAACAAAGGTTCCAAATATCCCACCATACATGAGAGGGGTAATCAATTTACGCGGCTCAATTATACCAGTCGTTGATACAAGACTTCGTTTTAACATGGAGCATAGAGAGTCAGATATGCACACGGCTATTATTATCGTCGAGGTACAAAAGATTAGTATTGGGTTTATCGTAGATAGAGTCGAAGAGGTCTCTTCCATCGAATCATCAAGTTTGAGTGAACCTCCGAAATTCGGAAGCTCAATTGATACGGATTTTATATGTGCAGTTGCTCAAATAGAGGATTATGTAGTGATGATTTTAGATGTGCTTAAGCTTTTTGAAGCTGATGAGTTAGTTGGTATTGAACAGATATAAGAAAAACAAATACAAGGAAAATAGAGATGAATTGGTTAGAAAATATGGTTTTACAGACAAAGTTAATGTTGCTTACGGGTATTTTAGTTATAGCTTTAGCTATTTTGGGTTGGATGGGATATAGTGCAACTGTGAATTGGAAAACAGATGTAGATGAGATTGGAAACTTACGAACACCTTCGCTTATGAACGTAGGGACAACTAGAAATGGTATCCAGTTAGCAATTATTCAACAAAATAGAGTACGAGGATTAAAAGACGATCCAGATAGAGTAGCAAAATTGAACAATGCATTAGAGCAGACCAATGCAGCATTTGAGCGTGCAGAAGGTGGTATAAAAGCTAGCGAAGCACTTGAGCAATCAGAAGCTGAAAAAGTTGAATGGAAAAAGTTTAAAGATGGATATGCAGGATGGCTATCAGAATCCAAACGCTTTAATGCTACTGTAGAAAAGATTATAAAATCAAAGGACAGTGAAGAAGTTGAAATACTTTTTCAAGACCTTACACAGAGCATAGAAGTGGTGCGTCCAGTTCGTACTATTATGCTTACTGCTATCCAAGAAGTTTATAATTGGAATGTCCCCTATAAACTAGACAATTACTAACTCAGTAAAAACCTACTTTTTTGAAGACTCCAAATTATATCTTTTTTCAAACTCATTTGGTGAAATATAATCCAAATAACTATGTCTTCTTTT
>JAQUFE010000080.1 GCA_028684815.1 Sulfurimonas sp. | reverse complement strand
ACTTCTCAAAAGATACTATTATAACTCTTGAGAGAGATAGAGAAGATAATCCTGTTCTCTACTTTGATGCACTTCAAAATATGAGTTTTAGTGGATATGTTGGTCAAAAAGAGTACAAAGTACTAGAGGGAATCAAGCCAGTTTTAACAAATGCGATAGAGTACGGTTGGTTTACATTTGCATCTAAACCACTTTTCCAACTCCTCTCATGGCTGCACGGAATCTTTGGTAACTGGGGTTGGTCTATTATAGCGCTTACTCTAATTATCAGAACTATTTTATACCCTTTGACGTATAAGGGTATGGTCTCTATGCAGAAGATCAAAGCGATTTCCCCTAAGATAAAAGAGCTTCAAGCAAAGTACAAAGGCGATCCACAACGCATGAACGCTGCAGTTATGGATATGTATAAAAAACACAATGCAAATCCGCTTGGTGGCTGTCTGCCTATGCTACTGCAAATCCCAGTATTTTTTGCAATTTATCGTGTACTTTTAAATGCAGTTGAACTTCAAGGTGCAGAGTGGATACTATGGGTAAATGACCTCTCATTAAAAGATCCATATTTTATACTTCCTATACTGATGGGTGCATCTATGTACTACCAACAAAGACTTACACCAAACAACTTTACAGACCCTCTGCAAGAGAAAGTATTTAAGTATCTACCAGTAATATTTACTCTATTTTTCTTAACATTCCCATCTGGTTTAGTTCTTTACTGGTTTGTAAACAATCTCTTCTCAATTGCTCAACAATTCATTGTAAATCAGCAGTTTAAAAATGCTCAAGATGCAGAGATTGCTGTGAGTGAACATTCAAAAAAGATAGAACATAAAGATACAGAAGAATCAAAAAAACCAAAAAAATCTAGTGGAAAAAAAGATGATTAAGATAGAATCTGCAACTCTAGAAGAAGCCTATAGAGATGCTGCTTCTTCGTTGGAGTGTTCTGTAACGCAGCTTAAGATAGAAGTTGTTCAGTATCCATCTAAAGGTTTTTTAGGGTTATTTAAAAAGAGTGCTATTATAGTTGCCGTAAAAGAGGGAGAGAGGTTTGAATCAAGCCAAAAAGAGACAACTCCTAAGCCAGAAAGAGAACTAAAGCAAGAAAAAATAGACAGAAGTCCAAAGTCAAAAAAACAAGAGATAAAAGATGAGGCAAAACAGAGCAAGGTAGCCAAGCCAAGCCAAACTATTTTAAATGACACAATTATGCCAGAGTCATTTGTTAGCACTCAAGATGAAGAGTATGATGATGATATAGAGTCATATCTTGCAGATTATGATGATGAGTATGATGCCAATAATGAGATGCTATCAAACACGGAGATAGCAAAGAGTGTTAAAAAAGATATAAACAAACTCTTTGAATCTATCTGTTTTGATATAGATGAGATTGAGGTTAGTGTTTATGATGAAAATACACTTTTAATTGAGTTTAGGGGTGAAGATGCAGCTCTACTTATCGGCAAAGAGGGCTACAGATATAAAGCACTATCTTATATGATATTTAACTGGATAAATACAAAATATCAACTCCAACTTCGTTTAGAAATTGCAGAATTTTTGAAAAACCAAGAAGAATCAATCTCAAGATACTTAAACGGTGTACAAGAGAGCGTAGAGAGAGATGGAAGAGCCCAAACTAAGGTTCTCGACGGCGTACTTGTACAGATTGCTCTAAGAGAGTTAAGAGAGATATATCCTGATAAATATGTAGCTATCCGCTCAACGCGTGATGGGCTGAAATATATCATTATAAATGATTATCACACAAATTAAAAATGATTATTTTTTCTTGCCAAGGGCAAAACTTTTCTAAAGAAAGACAATCCCTTTGTGGGTGTAATCTCTTTAGAAACTTCTTCTTTGAGATAGGAGACAAATAGATGCAAACTGACACAATAAGTGCCATAGCTACAGCAAATGGTATAGGCTCTATCGCAATTATCCGCATAAGCGGTGATAGTGCCCTAGAAATTGCAAAAAAACTAAGTAAAAAACAAGATTTTTCCCCAAGATATGCAACCCTAAGTACACTTTACGACTCACAAAATACTCTTATTGATGAGTGCATCATCATATACTTTAAAGCTCCATACTCTTTTACTGCTGAGGATGTTGTAGAAATACAGTGTCATGGTGGCTATATTGTGGCACAAAGCATTTTAAAGGCAACTCTAGATGCTGGAGCTAGACTTGCAAATGCTGGAGAGTTCTCAAAACGAGCTTTTTTTAATGGCCGCATAGATTTGAGTGAAGCAGAAGCGATAGCACAGCTAATAGAAGCAAAAAGTGAAGATGCGGCAAAGATTTTAGCTCGTCAAATGAAAGGCTCACTAAAAGAGTATATAGAAAATATCAGAGATGAGATGCTTTATATACTTGCCTATTCAGAAGTTAGCATAGACTATGCAGAGGAAGATTTACCACAAGATTTGATAGATCAAATCGAGGCTAGACTAAGTAAACTTGAAGCATCTCTTGAATCAACTCTTATGGCATCTAAGTCAAGAGAGGGACTTATGCAAGGCTTTAAGGTAGCTATCATTGGAAAACCAAATGTTGGAAAAAGCTCACTTCTAAACTCACTTCTAAACTACAACAGAGCCATAGTTAGCGATATTGCAGGAACTACTAGAGATACCATAGAAGAGCAGGTTAGAGTTGGCTCACATCTTATTCGTATAGTAGATACTGCAGGGATACGAGAGTCTAGTGATGAGATAGAACGCATAGGAATAGAACGCTCACTTGAAGCTATAGAGGATTCTGATATTGTTATAGCACTCTTTGATGGCTCAAGAGTTATGGACATAGAAGATAAACAGATACTCTCTTTGATAGAGAGAGATGCAGAAGATAAAGAGGTCTTGTTTGTTAAAAACAAGATAGATTTGGAGTCTCTTTTTGAGTTAAAAGAGAGAGAGTTTGATTTGGAGTTAAACTCAAAAGAGAGTGTAACTCCACTCATAGATGCACTAAAATCTATTATGGATAAAAACAATATCTCTGATGAGATAATGCTTATATCTCAAAGACAAATCTCAGCTGTACAAAACACGTTAAATAATATCCAAGAGGCACGAGAACCTCTCTTAGACCAAGAGCTTGAAATCTTCTCGTTTCACCTAAATGAGGCCATAAAAGAGATGGCTTCTATCACAAGGCCATTTGAAAATGATGAGATGCTAGATAAGATGTTTGGCTCTTTTTGTTTAGGAAAATAAATCTATTTTTCTAAAGCTTATTCTAGTACCATAGCGCAAAATAGATAAGTTTACTTATCTACTTTATAAATAAAAGAAGAACAATTTGAAATATATTGCTATTGATTTAGGACTTAAAAGAATAGGCTTAGCTTATTCCGCACACAAAGATTTAGTTACTCCACTACCTGCAATTATCAGAAAAAACAGGAATCAAGCATCTGATGAAGTTAAAAAGTTTATAGCAGAGTGGGAGATAGAGAGGGTAGTTATCGGCATCCCTATTGGTGGAAGTAGTGAAGATGAGATGAGAAGACGCATAGAACACTTTATGAATTTGGTTGATTTTCAAGGCGAGATTTTTTACCAAGATGAGGCTGGAAGTTCTAAAGAGGCTGAGTCGATGATGAGAGGCGAGATTAAGCAGATTCGAGATGGGCGCATAGACTCCATCTCAGCTATGATAATACTACAAAGGTTTTTAGCAAGGAGTAAAGAATGAAAAAACTTATCGCAACCTTGTTTATACTCTCAACTACTCTACTATACGCTGCAGAGAAACTAGAGGAGATAACTCTTAACTCTTGTGTAACTTTCAACACGCTCTGTGCAAAATGTCATGAGGGACAATGTAGTCGCAGATTGACCTTTAACACAGGGAGTGAGGCTGCAAGCAATCATATAAAACGATACTCTGAAGATAGTGATATTTCAAAAAAAACTGTAGAAGAATTTTTTACACTACTTAATTTTATGAAAAAAGAGTGTTTGCTCTATATGCCACAAAATGCAAAATATAACCAAAACAACTTAGCATCTTTTGCTACTAGTACATATAAGGAATATTTCATACCTTTAGGTTTATTAAAAAAAGGTGACTACTCTCTTTGGATAAAAACACAAGAAGACAATCCTTTTGATGTAAAAATTATCTCAAAAGAGTTTGACTCTTACCTAGATATATCGGTTTGTCAATCTCTTAAAAAGAGAGAGTTTGGGTTTAAAGTTGATGAAGATACAGACTATTTTTTACGTATAAAAAGTAAAAAACCTCTCCATCTTGAGATATTAGAAATTAAAGAAGTCTCTACTAAATAAGTTTGAAAAACTCTGCAGCTTCTTCTTCATCCTCTGTTAACTCTTCTCTTTTAAAATCAGGATCATTTTCAATCATATCTTTTATCTTAGTTTGACAATAATTAAACAAAACTTCTATAGCATCCTTGTCATTACTTAAAAATCCTAGCCCGCTAAATTGGTATGGTTCTTCTTGTTCTATGCAGAGAATT
>JAQUFE010000079.1 GCA_028684815.1 Sulfurimonas sp. | reverse complement strand
AATTCTCTGCATAGAACAAGAAGAACCATACCAATTTAGCGGGCTAGGATTTTTAAGTAATGACAAGGATGCTATAGAAGTTTTGTTTAATTATTGTCAAACTAAGATAAAAGATATGATTGAAAATAATCCTGATTTTAAAAGAGAAGAGTTAACAGATGATGAGGAAGAAGCTGCAGAGTTTTTCAAACTTATTTAGTAGAGACTTCTTTAATTTCTAATATCTCAAGATGAAGAGGTTTTTTACTTTTTATACGTAAAAAATAGTCTGAATCTTCATCAACTTTAAACCCAAACTCTCTCTTTTTAAGAGATTGACAAACCGATATATCTAGGTAAGAATCAAACCCTTTTGAGATAATTTTTACATCAAAAGGATTGTCTTCTTGTGTTTTTATCCAAAGAGAGTAGTCACCTTTTTTTAATAAACCTAAAGGTATAAAATATTCCTTATATGTACTAGTAGCAAAAGATGCTAAGTTGTTTTGGTTATATTTTGCATTTTGTGGCATATAGAGTAAACACTCTTTTTTCATAAAATTAAGTAGTGTAAAAAACTCTTCTACAGTTTTTTTTGAAATATCACTATCTTCTGAGTATCGTTTTATATGATTGCTTGCAGCCTCACTCCCTGTGTTAAAGGTCAATCTGCCACTACATTGTCCCTCATGACATTTTGCACAGAGCGTGTTGAAAGTTACACAAGAGTTAAGAGTTATCTCCTCTAGTTTCTCTGCAGCGTATAGTAGAGTAGTTGAGAGTATAAACAAAGTTGTGATAAGTTTTTTCATTCTTTACTCCTTGCTAGAAACCTTTGTAGTATTATCATAGCTGAGATGGAGTCTATGCGCCCATCTCGAATCTGCTTAATCTCGCCTCTCATCAAAGTCTGCGCTTCTTTAGAACTTCCAGCTTCATCTTGGTAAAAAATCTCGCCTTGAAAATCAACCAAATTCATAAAGTGTTCTATGCGTCTTCTCATCTCATCTTCACTACTTCCACCAAGAGGGATGCCGATAACTACTGCATCTACTTCCCACTCTTTTAAAACTTTTTTAACTTCATCAGATGCTTGATTTCTATTTTTTCTGATAATTGCAGGTAGTGGAGTAACTAAATCTTTGTGTGCGGAATAAGCTAAGCCTATTCTTTTAAGTCCTAAATCAATAGCAATATATTTCAAATTGTTCTTCTTTTATTTATAAAGTAGATAAGTAAACTTATCTATTTTGCGCTATGGTACTAGAATAAGCTTTAGAAAAATAGATTTATTTTCCTAAACAAAAAGAGCCAAACATCTTATCTAGCATCTCATCATTTTCAAATGGCCTTGTGATAGAAGCCATCTCTTTTATGGCCTCATTTAGGTGAAACGAGAAGATTTCAAGCTCTTGGTCTAAGAGAGGTTCTCGTGCCTCTTGGATATTATTTAACGTGTTTTGTACAGCTGAGATTTGTCTTTGAGATATAAGCATTATCTCATCAGAGATATTGTTTTTATCCATAATAGATTTTAGTGCATCTATGAGTGGAGTTACACTCTCTTTTGAGTTTAACTCCAAATCAAACTCTCTCTCTTTTAACTCAAAAAGAGACTCCAAATCTATCTTGTTTTTAACAAACAAGACCTCTTTATCTTCTGCATCTCTCTCTATCAAAGAGAGTATCTGTTTATCTTCTATGTCCATAACTCTTGAGCCATCAAAGAGTGCTATAACAATATCAGAATCCTCTATAGCTTCAAGTGAGCGTTCTATTCCTATGCGTTCTATCTCATCACTAGACTCTCGTATCCCTGCAGTATCTACTATACGAATAAGATGTGAGCCAACTCTAACCTGCTCTTCTATGGTATCTCTAGTAGTTCCTGCAATATCGCTAACTATGGCTCTGTTGTAGTTTAGAAGTGAGTTTAGAAGTGAGCTTTTTCCAACATTTGGTTTTCCAATGATAGCTACCTTAAAGCCTTGCATAAGTCCCTCTCTTGACTTAGATGCCATAAGAGTTGATTCAAGAGATGCTTCAAGTTTACTTAGTCTAGCCTCGATTTGATCTATCAAATCTTGTGGTAAATCTTCCTCTGCATAGTCTATGCTAACTTCTGAATAGGCAAGTATATAAAGCATCTCATCTCTGATATTTTCTATATACTCTTTTAGTGAGCCTTTCATTTGACGAGCTAAAA
This sequence comes from Sulfurimonas sp., assembly GCA_028684815.1. Taxonomy (GTDB): domain Bacteria; phylum Campylobacterota; class Campylobacteria; order Campylobacterales; family Sulfurimonadaceae; genus Sulfurimonas. The sequence goes on along the minus strand of JAQUFE010000079.1, from coordinate 2,316 downwards.
TCTTTGCTGCATCTTCACTTTTTGCTTCTATAAGCTGTGCTATCGCTTCTGCTTCACTCAAATCTATGCGGCCATTAAAAAAAGCTCGTTTTGAGAACTCTCCAGCATTTGCGAGTCTAGCTCCAGCATCTATAGTTGCCTTAAGTATGCTTTGTGCCACAATATAGCCACCATGACACTGAATCTCTACAACATCCTCAGCAGTAAAAGAGTATGGAGCTTTAAAGTATATGATGATGCACTCATCAATAAGAGTATTTTGTGAGTCGTAAAGTGTACTTAGAGTTGCATATCTTGGAGAAAATTCTTGTTTTTTACTTAGTTTTTTTGCAATTTCTAGGGCACTATCACCACTTATACGGATAATTGCGATAGAGCCTATACCATTTGCTGTAGCTATGGCACTTATTGTATCAGTTTGCATCTATTGGCCTCCTATCTCAAAGAAGAAGTTTCTAAAGAGATTACACCCACAAAGGGATTGTCTCTCTTTAGAAAAGTTTTGCCCTTGGCAAGAAAAAATAATCATTTTTAATTTGTGTGATAATCATTTATAATGATATATTTCAGTCCATCACGCGTTGAGCGAATAGCTACATATTTATCAGGATATATCTCTCTTAACTCTCTTAGAGCAATCTGTACAAGTACGCCGTCGAGAACCTTAGTTTGGGCTCTTCCATCTCTCTCTACGCTCTCTTGTACACCGTTTAAGTATCTTGAGATTGACTCTTCTTGGTTTTTCAAAAATTCTGCAATTTCTAAACGAAGTTGGAGTTGATATTTTGTATTTATCCAGTTAAATATCATATAAGATAGTGCTTTATATCTGTAGCCCTCTTTGCCGATAAGCAGAGCTGCATCTTCACCCCTAAACTCAATTAAAAGTGTATTTTCATCATAAACGCTAACCTCAATCTCATCTATATCAAAACAGATAGATTCAAAGAGTTTGTTTATATCTTTTTTAACACTCTTTGCTATCTCAGTGTTTGATAGCATCTCATTATTGGCATCATACTCATCATCATAATCTGCAAGATATGACTCTATATCATCATCATACTCTTCATCTTGAGTGCTAACAAAGGACTCTGGCATAATTGTGTCATTTAAGATAGTTTGGCTTGGCTTGGCTACCTTGCTCTGTTTTGCCTCATCTTTTATATCTTGTTTTTTTGGCTTTGGACTTCTGTCTATTTTTTCTTGCTTTTGTTCTCTTTCTGGCTTAGGAGTTGTCTCTTTTTGACTTGATTCAAACCTTTCACCTTCTTTTACGGCAACTATAATAGCACTCTTTTTAAATAGCCCTAAAAAACCTTTAGATGGATACTGAACAACTTCTATCTTAAGCTGCGTAACAGAACACTCCAACGAAGAAGCAGCATCTCTATAGGCTTCTTCTAGAGTTGCAGATTCTATCTTAATCATCTTTTTTTCCACTAGATTTTTTTGGTTTTTTTGATTCTTCTGTATCTTTATGTTCTATCTTTTTTGAATGTTCACTCACAGCAATCTCTGCATCTTGAGCATTTTTAAACTGCTGATTTACAATGAATTGTTGAGCAATTGAGAAGAGATTATTTACAAACCAGTAAAGAACTAAACCAGATGGAAATGTTAAGAAAAATAGAGTAAATATCACTGGTAGATACTTAAATACTTTCTCTTGTAGAGGGTCTGTAAAGTTGTTTGGTGTAAGTCTTTGTTGGTAGTACATAGATGCACCCATCAAAATAGGTAGTATAAAATACGGATCTTTTAATGAAAGGTCATTTACCCATAGTATCCACTCTGCACCTTGAAGTTCAACTGCATTTAAAAGTACACGATAGATTGCAAAAAATACTGGGATTTGTAGTATCATTGGCAGACAACCACCAAGCGGATTTGCATTATGTTTTTTATACATATCCATAACTGCAGCGTTCATGCGTTGTGGATCGCCTTTATACTTTGCTTGAAGCTCTTTTATCTTAGGAGAAATCGCTTTAATCTTCTGCATAGAGACCATACCCTTGTACGTCAAAGGGTATAAAATAGTTCTGATAATTAGAGTAAGAGCTATAATAGACCAACCCCAGTTACCAAAGATTCCGTGCAACCATGAGAGGAGTTGGAAAAGTGGTTTAGATGCAAATGTAAACCAACCGTACTCTATCGCATTTGTTAAAACTGGCTTGATTCCTTCTAGTACTTTGTACTCTTTTTGACCAACATATCCACTAAAACTCATATTTTGAAGTGCATCAAAGTAGAGAACAGGATTATCTTCTCTATCTCTCTCAAGAGTTATAATAGTATCTTTTGAGAAGT
>JAQUFE010000037.1 GCA_028684815.1 Sulfurimonas sp. | reverse complement strand
GATGTATGTGTGCGAAGTAGCATCTCATCTTTAAAATAAAAGGTATCTTGCATATCTCTTGCTGGATGATATTTTGGTAGGTTTAGAGCTTCAAAATTGTTAAAATCATCCTCTATCATATTGCCTGTCTTTACAGCAAAATTCATTGCACAGAAATACTCTACAATCCTATCCATTGTCTCCATAACAGGATGCAAAGCCCCTACTTCATTTTGCGCACTAAACATTGAGACATCTATCGCCTCTGCTTGCATCGCTTTTTTTAATTCTTGGGTCTGCAAAATTATTTTTTTTGCGCTGAGTTCATTCATAAGAGCGTTTTTATGCGTGTTTAAATCTTTTGCTATTTTAGATTTCTCTTCACCTGTTGCATCTTTCATCTTAGCAAACTCTGCTGCTAGGACACCCTTCTTTCCAAATACACTAATGCGAATCTCTTCAAGAGCTTCAACACTCTTGACATTTTTAATTTTATCATACCACTCTTTCAATAGAGTCTCCATCATTATGAGGCAAAATAAGCCTCTCGAATTTTAAAATGATTATAGTCAATTATAATTTACATACAGCTTCATTTGCCAGATTATGTGTTATAATTTACTCTTAACCCATAAAAATAAAAGGAAAAATATGTGTATATTTTGTAAAATAGTTAAAAAAGAGTTACCTTCAAATGTGATCTTAGAAAATGATAAATTTCTCGCTTTTCATGACATAAATCCAAAGGCTCCCGTACATATATTGGCTATCCCTAAAGCTCATGTAAATAGTTTTGATGAAGTTAGTAGCGAGACTATGGCTGGCATGACGGACTTTATTCAAGAAGTAGTCAAGGTTGTAAAAATTCAAAAAGCTGGGTACAGATTAGTAACAAACATTGGTGAAAATGGCGCTCAAGAAGTTCCTCACTTGCATTTTCATGTCTTAGGTGGAGCAAAATTAAGATGGGATCACATAAGCGATGCAGATCCAAAGGGCCACTTTTAAGATGTTAAAAAAAGCTTTTATTTTAGCTTCTATTTCTTCTGCTCTTTTAGCTCAAAATATGCAAGATTTTAAAAATCAACAGATGCAAACTTTTAGGTCTCAAACTACAGAGTTCCAGACCTATAAAAAGGCTAAAGAGAGTGAGTTTGAAACCTATATAAAAGAGCAGGCAAAAGTATATAATGAGTATAAAAAAGAGCTAGAAATTTTTTGGGAGGAGCCTAAACTCTCAACTCCTAAAAATTGGGTATCTTATGAAGAGGACAAAAAAACAAGAACAGATGTTGACTTTGAAAATGAGACTATCACAATAGAAGTGATTGCTAAAACTCCACTAGAAGCAAAAGAAAAACTCCAACTAGCCCTCGCAAAAACCATAATTATAGATACAAAAACTGTTCAAGATAGCGATCCACTAGAGATAGAACTAAAAAAGATAAAAAAACCATCGGGGATTGTAGATGCAGATGTAAAGGCTGAACCTATACTCTCAACCGTGGTTTTTGAGAAAACTCCTTCGCAAAAAGATGTAAAAGAGTATGTGCAAAAACATGTAAAAGATGAATTTATCAAAGCGAAAGATTCATCAAAAATAAAAGATGCCAAGGTCTATTCTTTAAATGTTGCTCTTCCTGAAGATATGATGGTTAAGCGCTCTAAGATTTATTTTGATGATGTAAAAAAACATGCAAAGAGACAAAATATCCCAGCATCTTTGGTCTTTGCCGTTATGCAAACAGAGAGCAGTTTCAATCCAAGGGCAAGATCACATATCCCTGCCTATGGGCTTATGCAGATAGTTCCTAAGAGTGCTGGGATTGATGCCTATAACTTTTTATATAATGAAAAAAAGCTTGTATCTGGAACTTATCTCTACGATAGTAGTAACAATATCACGATGGGAAGTGCTTATCTTCACATCCTCTACTATAGGTATTTAAAAGATATAAAAGATCCTACAAGTAGGCTTTACTGCACGATTGCAGCATACAATACTGGTGCTGGAAATATTGCATGGGCTTTTACAAAGACAAACAATATGAAAAAAGCAGCCCCACTTATAAACAAAAAAAAGCCCGAAGAAGTTTACAATAAGCTTCTAAAAGATTTAAAATATGATGAACCCAAACACTATTTAAAGAGAGTAAACAGCAGAATGAGTTCTTACCATAAACTCTATGGCATCTAGTTGTACCATTGAATGCCCTGAAGAATTATTAAGTTGGATCCCAACCCAAGATGACGCGTATTCCGCCATTTATTACTCAACACGGAATCTAGTTTATAGATTAATCAGAAGGTTCAAATTTAAGACTTTATAAAACAGTCAAATAAAACTTCACAACATTAAAGTAGCAAAACTTTAAAATATACTTTTAAAGTTTTCGCCCCACTCTCTCTTTTGCGTAGCATATGAAAGTTCATAAGCTATTACCATTAATACCGATGTTGCTAACAAAACTACTGCCATTTCTAACATTATGAACTCCTTCTATCTGAGGCTGTGAAATAACTATAGTTTTCTCCCAGAAGTTGGACTTTTAGGAACGCTAACCAATGGCGTTCTCCACTATAAGCCCCACAAAAAAGGCGAGACTGGAGCCTCACTTGTGAGTTATTTCACACTCTCTTAGTTTTAATATTTTAGAGTATAAAGGTTTTAAATGTTAAAAGTATGACAAATTGCCATAAAAATGGGTGATTTTAGAAAAATCAAGATGGGCAAGACTCTATTTTACCCATATCTATGTTTGAACCACCGCCTGAAATCATCTCTTCATTTTCGCAAATTAGTTTTGAGTTGTGAGTGATTGTATAAGATATTGCCGTAGTATCACGAATAGTATTTATAGTTGAGCAGTATGTCTCAAGCGAAGCCATAACCCATCTCTTAGCCAACAAATCATCTCCATCAGAGTCAAAACTATATGAGAGATGTAACTTGTTTAGTTTACAAGGATGCGACTCATTTCTTACAATCTCACCATCTACAACTAAGTTTGTTACAGTTTTGTCTTGATTTTTAGGAAGCAAAACTATATCTGTAGCGCTACATGAGATAATCCCTGCTAAAAAATACTCTATAGGAGAGATAACTGGGCAGTCTATTATAAAACTACTCTTTGAAGTTTTTGCTTCAAACTTCATCCCATCTTTATGTGAAATAGTTACTTTCATAATTAATAATCCTTAATTTATTTTCTAAAAATGAAGAAAACCTTCATTTATTTGAAATCGGTATTGGAAGTAATTCCAATACCTACGCTTAGATTGATATAGTTACTCATCTTAAAAAATGCCCTTAATTAGCATTCCTAAAAGCTTATATCTAAAAAACTAGAGAGATAAAAAAGTTTTAAAATACGCTAACTGCTCTTTAGTTCTTATAGTCGAAGTTCCACCAGCTGAAGTTCTTGCATTCATGGAGTTTTTAAGTATGAGATATTCTAAAACATCTTCATCTATTCTTGCATCTATGGCTTTTAGATATTTAAATTCTACATCACTCAAGTCTATTTTTAACTCCTCAGCTTTTGCAACTGCGCGACCTGTGATAAAGTGAGCTTCACGAAAAGGGATGCCACATTTCTCAACAAGGTAGTCAGCCAAATCAGTAGCTGCTAAGTGACCAATTGAACAAGCACTTCTCATATTGTGAGCTTTTACTTCCATCGTTTTTATAGCTTCTTTTAAAATTTCTAGCGAAATAAGAGCCGTCTCAACTGAGTCAAAGACACCCTCTTTATCTTCTTGAGTATCTTTATTATAAGCTAATGGAAGTCCTTTCATAACTGTTAGAAGTCCCATCAAAGAGCCATAAACACGACCAGTTTTTCCGCGAAGAAGTTCTGGAACATCTGGATTTTTCTTTTGTGGCATGATTGATGAGCCAGTTGAGTACTCATCGCTAAGTTCAACAAAAGCAAACTCATAACTAGACCACATTACAAGCTCTTCGCTAAGTCTTGAGATGTGCATCATCATAGTTGAAATGTTGAACAAAATCTCTAGTGCAAAATCTCTATCACTTACAGTATCTAAACAGTTCACGCTAACACTATCAAAACCTAGAAGTTTTGCTGTCATATCTCTATCTATCTTATGTGGAGTTCCAGCTAAGGCTGCACAACCAAGAGGAGAGACATTGCATCTCTTATATGAATCTTCAAATCTCTCAATATCTCTCTTAAACATAGCAAGATATGCACCTAAATGAAAGCCAAAGTTTGTAGGTTGAGCGTGTTGTAGGTGCGTCATTCCAGGAATAAGAGTCTCTGTATGCTTATCTGCAACTACTAAAATCTCACCCATTAGAAGCTTTAGAGCTTCAACTATGTCTAAGTTTCGCTTTAGCACCCAACGGCGAAAATCAACTGCAACTTGGTCATTTCTGCTTCTTGCAGTGTGGAGTTTTTTTCCAGCATCTCCAATAATAGCAGTTAGACGTTTCTCAATCCCCATGTGCAAATCTTCATCATGGATACTCCAAACAAATTCGCCTGATTCTATCTCATTTTTGACTTGTGCTAAGCCTTCTGTTATCTGAGTTAATTCTTCTTTAGTTAGTATTTTTTGATGTGTTAGCATCTGCGCATGAGCTAATGAGCCTTCTATATCTTCAATATAGAGTTTTCTATCATACATGATTGAGGCATTGAACTCATCTAATAAGTTTGATGCACTTGCTAAAAAGCGACCTGACCACATTTTTTTCATTTATATTCCTTGATTTTGCAGTAGATTTTCTTGTATATATAAGTTTTGTATTTTATCTAAAATATTTGAATTATAAATGAAGACTAGTTACAAGCAGGGACATTTCCACTATCTTTGGCATACTCTAGTAAAAAATCTTCTAGATGTTTTACCTTTTGGCTATAAGAAGGGCTACTAAAGTAGTTCCAAGAATTTTTTGCCTTTTCATCTTTTAGATGTACATTGGCTAACTCTTTTCCTTGATCGCGCATAAAGAATTCCCACTCATATGTAGTTTTTTGAGATACAAATTTTTGACGTTTATCATGGCACTCAACACATTTTTTTATAAAAATCTTTTGACCTTTGTAAACTGCAGCACTAGCACAAGAAGAAAACACAAGCGCTAGCGTAATGACTATAAAGATTTTTTTCATGATAGAAACCTTAATATAATTCTGACTATATTACATTAGAAGGTATAATAGTTAGCTTATACAAATATAAATTGAGTGCTCTGAACAATTTAAGCTAGATCCTGAATCAAGTTCAGGATGACGGTTTGTTTATTCAGGATGACGTGTATCCCGCCATTTAGTGCTTGACATGGAATCTGGTTTTTGGATTAATCAGAGAGTTCAATTATATTTTTCACTAAAAATTAGAGCTGATATTTTTGGTTTAGTTTTTCATCTAAATCCCAGAGACCTCTTTTTTTAAGAGACTCCACTACATTTTGGGTACACTCTACATCATCTGGCCACTCTCTTGTAAACCCATCAACTTGACCTTTATTTGTACCATCAATGCCAACCATCAAGCCAGATATAAATATATCTCTTTGTGAGTCTATGTTATTTGTAACGCGCCAAACTAACATATATGGATTCATGATATCATTCTTTTTTTCATCTACAAAGACTACTATTCGTATATTTGGACTAAGCTCTATAAGTGCATCAAAATAGCTTTTTGCACTCTTTTTCTTATCTATACTAATTACTGTAATAGGATTTTTTGTTCGTCTCATATATTGATGAACAGCTGAAACTTCAGGAATAAGCTCTTTTATTTTTACAAGTAACTCTTCATCACCTAAAAGATGCGGAGCTTCTACTTTATTTGCTGCAGTTGCATCAATCCCTAGTTTCCCACCAACAAGATTTTCTGGTGAAGAGTGATCTAGTGCATCTAAAACACCCTCAGAGATAAAAAGGGATTTAGGAGCAAATCTATCTAAAATATAGGCAACGAGTGTTTCATAGTTATCTAATTTAGGAGCATTTTCATCTAAGAAGATGGCATGTTTTACAAAACTCATCTGCCCAGTTCCCCAAAAAGCGTGCATAAACTGCTTTGCATGGCCTTTGTAGAGTGGTTGCATCTTAGCTAGTATTAGATTATGAAAACCAGCATTTTCTGGCATATGATAGTCTATTAAAGCGGGTACTGTAGTCTTTAGGAGTGGAAAAAATATCTTTCCTGTTGCCCAACCCATATATTTATCTTCTAATGGTGGCTTACCAACAACTGTAGCTAAAAATGTAGGTTTAGCTTTTGTCGTTATTGCGCTCACCTGCATAACAGGATAAGGATCCGCTAAAGTATAGTAACCTGTATGGTCTCCAAAAGGTCCTTCAATACGCATTTCCTGTGTATCCACCCAGCCCTCTATTACATAATCAACATCTTCTGGGATATATAGAGGTGTAGTTAAAGACTTAACTAATTTCACTTGCTTTTTAGTGATAAGTCCGTACATCAAAAGCTCATTTACTCCGTAAGGTAGAGGTGCCGTTGCACACCATGTATATAGAGGATCTCCACCTATTGCAACAGTAACTGGCATCTTCTTTCCAGCCTTTTGGTATTGGTCAAAAAAGTGAGATGAGTCTTTATGTATCTGCCAATGCATTCCTAAGTGGTTTTTATCAAAAACTTGAAGTCTGTACATTCCGACATTTACCATACTTCCATCAAAGCTTTGAGTATAAACTTGTGCCATAGTTATAAAAGGTCCACCATCTTGCTCCCAAGTGGTTAAAACTGGGATTTTACTAAGGTCTATATCGTCGTTTTTATATACGATTTCTTGACATGCACCTTTTTTATTGGTCTTTTTTGGAAAAATATTCTTTAGTGAAAAAAGATCGCCTACCATCGAAATTTTATCCATAAAACCAGCTGGTGGCTTCATATGTAGAAGTTTTGTTATCTCATCCGCAACAGATTCTATAGTTCTACCAAAGAGAAGTTCTGTCCTTTTGTATGAGCCAAATAGGTTCATAAGTACAGGCTCTTCAAATTTTTTACCATTTTTCTTATCAACTGCATTTGTAAAAAGAATAGCTTTCCCGCCATCTTTTTTCTTAACTTCTGCATATGCCAAATGTGGAATCTCTAAGTAGATATCCAACTCATCTTCTACAATTCTTAACTCACCGTGTTTTTTTAGTAACTCTATAGTTTTTAACATCTTTTCTCCAAGCCTTAAAGCCTCTGTGGCATCTCTTCTTTAAAAGCACATTTTTGTGCATCTTCGAGCAGTTCTAATGCTCCAGCATCAATCATCTTTTTAGCCATCTCTAAGCCTAGATTTTTACTTTTCTTAACATCAACTACAAGCTTTTCTTGCATGATTTTTGTTCCATCGCTAAAACCTATCATAGTTCTAAAGATAACTTTACCATCTTCTATAACAGCGTTACATGCAACAGGTGCTGAACATCCAGCTCCTATTTTAGATATAAAATCTCTCTCAATCTGTGTACAAATATAAGTATCTTCATCATTTAAACTTTTCGCTATCTCTCTTACTCTCTCATTACCACAAACTATCTCAATCCCAAGAGCAGCTTGCCCCATAGGAGGTATCATCATATCTAGTGAGAGTTTTTCTTTATGTGGAATATCTTTTAGCAGATCTAGTCTATGCAATCCTATGTAAGCAAGTATAATGGCATCATACTGACCCTCTTGCAACTTTCTTAGTCTCGTGTTTACATTTCCTCTTAAGTCTTTTACCTTTAAATCTGGTCGCACAGCGAGGAGTTGCATCCTTCTTCTTAGACTCGTTGTTCCAACTACTGCACCCTTTGGTAAATCTTTTAAGTCTTTATACTTATGAGATAAAAAAACATCGCTTTGGTCTTGCCTCGCTGTCACTGCAACTAACTCTAAACCCTCTGGGATATAGGTAGGAACATCTTTTAGTGAGTGAACCGCCATGTGAGCTTCAGATGCTAGCATTGCATCTTCTAGCTCTTTTGTAAAGTGGCCTTTTCCACCAATAAGGGCTAATGGTCTATCTAAAACTTTATCCCCATTGCTTACTATTTTGTTTAGTTCAACTTCTATTTGAGGAAACTTCTCTTCTATGCACGCTTTTACATGGTAAGCCTGCCAAAGTGCCAAGTCTGAGACTCTAGTGGCTATTACTAACTTTTTCATATATCTATTTTACCTTTTGGTATTGTACTTTTGTTTTGTCTAACTTTCCATCAAAAAACATTGTCGGAGTTCCATTGACCATCAAATCACTCGCTATTTTTATATCACTACTAAAATGCTCTTGTACAGCTTTTGATTTTATATCTTGTAGAGTTATATTTGTCTTCGCACTCTTGTTAAACGCTGCAAGTATTTTGCTCTCATCACTCTCTCTTGCATCTACTTCAACCTTGTAGAGTTTTAAAACGACATCTTTTTCACCCTTTAATTCGGCTGCGGTTGCTGCTTTTACAAGTGTTACTGCCGCTGGATGCAGAGACTCTAGTGGAAGATGATAGTAATAAAGAGCAAACTTTTTTGGATCTTTTTTCATCTGCTCTATCGCTTTTGGAACAAAGTCTCTACAAAATGGGCATAGTGGATCTGAAAAAATTGCCACTTTATGAGTTGCATCTGCATTTCCATATATAAGATTTTGCTTCTTGTAGTGAGAGTCCTCAAAAGATGGTGAGACTGTGTCTTTTAGAGATGTGCCTGTTTTCATATCTATAAGGTCTGGCGAGATAGTAGTACCATTTGAGAACCAAATCATCTTTTGATTTACATCACGGCTACCCTCTTTATCTTTTACATTTGCATCTACATTGAGTATAAAAGCACTCCAACCATCCACTTGTTCTAATTTAATTTTTTTGTGAACTTTTACATCTAGTTTTAGTATATTTGGATTGGCAGAGAATGTCTTTTGTAAAAAAGCCTCCATATCCGCATCTGTATTTGCTTGTAAAAAGCTACTTACTATCAGTGTGCTTAGTAATAATCTCAACATCAATAACATCTGAATCCTTTTTTATATTTTTTTGTATATGTTCGTGATTTATATCACTCTTAAACTTGCTCGACGATTGTACATTATAACGGTTAACAAGCATACTTGTAAAGACACTAAATTGCATCAATGCGCCTATAATATCTGTCATAAATCCAGGCAATATAAGTAAAATAGCACCTATAATTGTAAAGAGGTTCAATCTTTGAAACTCTTGTAAATCTATAGCATTATAAGAGACTGCTGTAATGTTTTGAAACAGAGTATCTCTAAAGTTAAGAAGTATAAAGATGCCAATAAATGCACTTATCACTATCTCAAAAAAAGTGAAGAGTCCTCCTATAGCTGATGAGATATTTACAGAGATTAATACTTCTAAAAAGAGATATATTAAAAAATAGATCATCTCTATATAAGTTCCATTATCTTAGTAAAAACATTGTTCGCATCTACAGATATTTTCGTTTTTGTTTTTCTCTCATATATCTCAACCTTGCCATCTGCTAGCTCTTTACCTATAATGATGGTGTAAACAAATCCTATAAGTTCAGCATCTTTCATCTTAAAGCCAAATCTCTCTTTTGTATCATCCAAAATCACTTCAACACCATTAGCTAAGAGCTTGTTATAAAGATCTTCGCCTAGTTTAACCTGCTCATCATCTTTGATATTTGAGACTAAGATATTTACCATATATGGAGTTGTACTTTTTGTCCAGATGCAGCCATCTTTATCATGATTTTGTTCTATTATCGCAGCTACAAGTCTGCTTACTCCAATGCCAAATGTTGCCATCTCAAATGGTTTTGCTCTTCCATTTTCATCATTAAAGTTTGCTTCAAGTGCAGCTGAATACTTAGTGCCCAGTTGAAAAATATGTCCAACTTCTATGCCCTTTTTAAAACTAAGTTTTGCTCCACATGAGCATCTTTCATCGAGTTCTTGAGTTTGTAACTCCTCATAACTTCTCTCTTTTAGCTCATCTATTTTCTGCTCATCTGTGTAAAGTGTCTCTATATTTGCGCCATATTCACAGCTCTCACAAACTACTAAAGTATCCTCTCCGCTATCAGCTAAAACATGAAACTCTCTACTTCCACTTCCGCCAATAGCTCCACTATCAGCTTCAACTACTCTAAAGTCAAGTCCAAGTCTTGTAAAGATTTTTTTATAAGTATCTTGCATAAGATGAAATTCTCTTATCATATCATCTTCAGATGCGTGAAAAGAGTAGCCATCTTTCATAAGAAATTCTCTTCCACGAAGAAGTCCATATCTAGGTCTCGCCTCATCACGAAACTTTGTATTGATTTGGTAGAGGTTTATTGGCAGATCTTTATAGCTTGTTACTCTATTTTTAACAAGCTCTACCATAGCTTCTTCATTTGTAGGACTGAGTACAAACGAGTTTTCATGTCTATCTTTGATGCGAAGCATCTCTTTGCCCATAGTCTCACTTCTACCACTTCTCTCCCAGAGACTAAGAGGCGTTATGAAACTAAGTTGAACCTCGTTGCATCCTGCACGGTCGAGTTCCTCTTTTACTATAGCTCTAATCTTCTCTAGTACAATCTTTCCTAGTGGTAAAAAGTTATAAAGCCCTGCACCCTGTTGGTTTATAAAACCAGCTCTAATGAGAAACTGATGACTCGGCAGAGTTGCATCTGATGGTGCTTCTTTTGTTGTTGGTATAAAGGCCCTACTTCTTCTCATTTACTTCCCTTTTGTGCGACATTTAGGTCATGTTCGCACTTATATTTATCTGGCATCTCTTGTTTTTCGTTTTTTATTAAAAATTGTAAAGCCCCAGTTATCATATCTGACTTTGAGTCTTGCGATACGCTTCTCATTTTTGAAGTCATATCATGTAAAAAGCGCTTTATAACTTGTTCTGACATCTTGCGAACTTCTTGCTCATACTCTTTTGGAATATATTTGTTTTTTATTACTCTATCGCTCTCTATCTTCGCAGCTTCAAAAGCTTTTGAGTATATATCTTTTATCATCGGCTCAATATTAAGAGTATCTAACCACTCAAAAAAAGCCACAGTAGAACGGCCTACAATGGTATGCGCTTTCCTAGCTTCATCCTCTCGAAGTCCTCTGTTTTCATCAACTATAGTTCTTAAATCATCTATCTGGTAGAGGTTAATTCTCTCTCCCTTGTGATAGTTGATATCTCTAGGAAGTGCTAAATCAAACCAATATCTATCAAAATCACAAGACTTGATAATCTCATCTGTTATGATGGGGTTTGGAGCTGAAGTTGCAGTAAAGAGAATCTCAAACTCGTTTATAACGCGAGGCAGTTGGTCAAAGTCTAAAACTTTAGCACCACACTCTGCAGCTAAGGTAAAAGCTGTCTCTTTTGTTCTGTTCATTATATAAACATCTGCTCCATTTGAAGCTAAATGCTTAGCAGTTATCTCAGACATCTCCCCAACACCAATAACTAGAGCTTTCATCCCATCAACACTATCTAAGACTGACTTTAGTTTAGCAACTGCTACACTAGCAATGGAGACTGGTTTTGAAGAGATTTCTGTTGCATTTCTAACCTGTGCAGCACACTTAAAAGCGTTGTGCATAGCACGAGCTAGTTTTTGACCACAGTAGCCTTTATCATAAGAGAATCTAAAAGCATCTTTGAGTTGTCCAGCTATTTGAGTCTCGCCTACAACCATAGAATCAAGCGAAGATGCAACACTAAAGAGATGATGAATAGCGCTACTATCATCAAATATATCAGCCCTACCTTCTAACTCTTCAATAGGTATCCCAGCACGAGCTGTAAGTTTTTCAAAGATATGTTTTGTAGCTACTACAATGTCACTACAGCTGCAAAATATCTCCATTCTATTACAAGTTGAGATAAGGATAGACTCATTTATAGCCTCACTCTCATTTAGTTTACTCAAACAAGCGTGTAGATGCTCATCATCTGGATAAGAGAGTTTTTCTCTAATCTCCATAGTTGAATTTTTGTGCGAAAAGCTTATATTTAAATAGTGCATTAGTAACTTCTTTTTATCATAGTTTGGAGTATTTGTGTTAGTTCCTCATCGCCTTTTACAGCTTCCATTGCATCTTGGGATAATTTTTTTGCAAGTAAAAATGACTTCTCTATAGTCCCATACTCTTGAATCTTAGTCTTTATCCAGAGAGTCTCATCCTCATTTAAAAGCTTTGCGTGTGAACTCTTTAGTCTCTCTTTATCTTTTTCATCTAGCTCTTTATAGAGATAGATGTATGGAAGTGTGCATTTTCCCTCAACATAGTCATTCATAGCTGGTTTGCCAAGCGTTGCAGAATCTGAAGTGATATCTAAAATATCATCTATAATTTGAAAAGAGAGACCAAGATTTCTGCCATATATGGCGTGTTTCTCTGCATCTTTACCTGCTAAAAGAGCCGCAGCATAAGCCGCTGCTTCTATAAGAGTTGCAGTTTTTAAGTAGAGCATATCTAAGTATTTATCTTCATCTGCATTAAACTCATCAGCCATCTTTACGTCTTGCATCTCGCCTTTACTAAGCGAAGTTACAGAAGAAGAAATCGCTTTTGCAATAGCTCTGTCAAACTCCACTAGTGCAGTAAAAGCCTTTGAGTACAAGATATCTCCAAGCATAATTGCTATTTTACTTCCATCAGTTGCATTTACAGACTCTACGCCTCTTCTTGTACTTGCTTCATCTATCACATCATCATGAAGCAGACTCGCTCCGTGTATAAGCTCGACAATAGCAGCTAAAAGTGGAGCTTTTTCATGCTCAGATGCTATCTTTAAAATTAGTTTTGCACGAAGTCTTTTTCCGCCTGCTAGTTTATTAAATAGATAAGTAACCTCATCATAATCAACCTCTTTTATGAGCCTAGCAATTTCACTCTCAACTCTTTGCATTCACACCTCTTTAGATTTATTAAGATCAAAAAGTTTTATCTCAAGATCTCTGTCATACAAAAAAAGCTCAAAGATAGCTCTTTTTGTCTCATAATCAAACTCTTTAAATTTAACTAGCAAATATGGTGGATTGAAGTTGTTTGCCCCACGACTTTTTAGCTCAAGCCTAAAAAAACGATTTTTCTCTCTTTGGTAGAGTATGTTTTGAGCTACAATTTTATCGTAAGAGCGATGGACTACCAATCCTTGGTTTTTATATAGCGTCCAGTTAAATTTAAAGAGTTTTGAATTACCCTCGTATTTTACAAGAATTTTCTTTTGTTCATCCTTTGCTAAGGATATTGTCATGTTTACTCTATAATCATTACTAAAACCTAGGCTAGGAAGAAGAACTAAAAGAAGAAAAATCTGTAAAATTTTCATCTAAAATCTACTCACTTTTAGATACTATCTCACCCATTAACTCTATACTAAGACTCTTTAGTTTACTGTTTACTACATCTTGGTTTGATCTTATATACTCTTGAACTTTTTCATGAAAATCTTCTCCTAGATGCTCTTCTAAAAGTAGCTCCATAGCAGCTGTTTTTTTCATAAAATTTTCTAAATCATATCTAACAACATCATTATTAGCATTAAAAACTATATCCATCAATTTACTCATTGGTGAGCCTAAAAACACATCATCTTCATCTTCAAAAAGTGCACTATATTTTGACATTTTATTATCCCTTAGTTTTATTTATAGATTTAGTGATTATACAGTTCATTTATTAACTACTTCTTTTACTAATCATCTTACACACTAAACTACAAAATAATCTGTGTTCCAACACCCTCTGTAGTGAAGAGTTCTAAAATCATTGAGTGTTCTATCCTACCATCTATGATGTGTGCTTTATTTACTCCACCCTCAATGGCCTCAAGACATGCATCTACTTTTGGCACCATTCCGCCATATATAGTTCCATCTGCTTTTAGAGCTTCTATATCAGCTCTTGTAAGCGTCTCTAGCAGCTCTTTATCTTTGTTTAAAACGCCTGGAGTATCCGTTAAAAAGATGATTTTATTTGCTCCTATCGCCTTTGCAACATAGGACGCACAAAGATCTGCATTTATATTAAATCCAGGATGCCCCATCTCTTCGCCTGCTGCTATTGGAGCGATAACTGGAACAAAATTATCAGCAATTAGTTTAGTGATGACGCTAGGTTTTACTGAGTTAATATTTCCAGTAAGTCCCCACTTAGAAAAATCTTTTGCTTTTGCAGTTATAAAGTGTGCATCTTTACCGCTGATGCCAATAGCCTTTGCTCCGTGAGAGTTTAAAAGCGAGACAATCTCTTTGTTTATCTCTCCGCTTAGTATCATCTCTACGATTCTCATAACTTCTTTAGTTGTAACTCTTTGACCCTCTATAAACTTTGACTCAATGTTTAGAGCATCTAGCATCTCTGTGATTTTAGAGCCACCGCCATGAACGATAACTGGCTTGATGCCAACTAGATACATAAGAAGTATATCTTCTGCAAATTTCTCTTTTAGTTGTGCTGATGTTTGGGCTGAACCGCCATACTTAATAACAACTATCTCATCTCTAAACTCTTTTATAAATGGAAGTGCATCTAGGAGCGTTTTTACTGTTTCTATCTTTTTTTTCAATCTTTCATCCTATAATTATCAATAAAATCAAATACCGATTTATCTACTTCTACCTCTAAATCTAATAGCGATATGGGCAGATTAAAAGCTTCAACCTTTACAAAATCTTTATAAGTTAGTAAAAGTGAATCCGTATCATCACTTCTTAAAATATCTTCTAACTCACTCTTTGTATATGAATGATGGTCCTCATAGTAGTGTCTGTTTATCACACCCTCTGGCAGATATTCATCAAGTCTTTCTGGTCTTGCAATAGCGGATACAAGTGACATTTTATCACTTTTATCTCTAAGATGCACTACTCTTTTAAATTCTTTTGTCTCTCTAAGAGTTATGGCATCTTTACTAGCCCAAAGTCTCTCTCTAAATGCGCCTGAGGGCAAACATCTTCTGTTTTTTGTATCTACTTCTATCAGAAAATCAAGTTTTTTTATATCATGCTTTGAGTAGGCATCATCTAAAAAAACTATCTTAGCGCCGAGTTCTTTAGCCTTTTGTATCGCTATCGTTCTATCTTCACTTACGATTACTATAGCGTGAGGGAGTTTTTTAGCATATACCATAGCTTCATCACCACTAATATCTACGCCGCATAAGATTTTCTCATCTTGTTTTACTACAAAAAGACCCCTACTTTTTCGTCCATAACCACGAAGAATAATTGCTGCATCTTCATATCTAGATGCGAGTGCTGTAACGAGTGGAGTTTTACCACTTCCTCCAACGCTTAAGTTACCAACGCTAACTATATCAATGTCAAAATCTTTTACACTTTTACT
Source organism: Sulfurimonas sp. (assembly GCA_028684815.1). Classification (GTDB taxonomy): domain Bacteria; phylum Campylobacterota; class Campylobacteria; order Campylobacterales; family Sulfurimonadaceae; genus Sulfurimonas. Next base: position 3,861 of record JAQUFE010000037.1, on the reverse strand, counting down.
CTTAAATCTCACAAACATGGCAAAACAGTAGAGCCAACTAAGAGGAAGCAGTAGGCTAGAGAGCAGTCTGTCAAAGAGGGTTGGCTTATAAAAATATCTCTCAACCCAAAAAACTAAACTCTTCTTCAACTCGTCTATACTCTTGTTTTTGCTATTTGTTTTACCTTTTGACAAACAAACTCAACCTCTTCATCACTCATCCTTGCATAGATTGGCAGAGAGAGAATTTGCTGAAAACTCTTAAGAGCTACAGGGAAGTTGTTTATCTTTAATGAATATTTTGACTTATAATAAGATAATAGATGCAAAGGGATATAGTGAAGTCCACACTCAATTCCTGCTTTTTTAAGTTCTAGTGCAAAAGAGTCACGATTTTTATCTACTTTTATAATATAGAGAGAAAATATATGTTCTTTATTACTCATATCTGCAATAGTAATATGCTCAGTAGATGCAAATGCCTCGCTATATTTTTTTGCTATCTTTTGTTGTCTTTTTATATTTGCATCTTGCTTTAGAAGTTGAGCTCTAATATATGCAGCGCTGAGTTCGCTCATAGTATAATCATTCCCAATATCTACAACATCATAGATATACTCTAGTGCATCTTCATCTCTAACTATCGCATGTCTTCTTAAAAGCTTAGCTCTCTCTATAATCTCATCATCATCACTAACTAGCATCCCACCATTACATACATTTTTCTTTAAATGTGGTGAGAAGTTAAAACAAGTTATATCCGCACCTGTTGAGCCAATCTTTTGACCTTGATACGATGCACCTAGAGCCTCACTTGCATCTTCTACTATTTTAACATTGTAAATCTTTGCAATCTTATAGAGTCTGTCCAAATCAACACAAGCCCCAGCTATATGAGTCACTATGACAGCTTTTAATTTTTTTGACTGGTTATCTTCTAGATAGGCTTCTAGTAAATCTAAGTTTATATTGTAGTTTTTCGCCTCGATATCCACAAAAACTGGCTCCGCATCAAAGTGTCTTACAACTTCAGCTACATTTACAAAGGCATTTACGCTACAAACTACTTTATCGCCTCTTTTTAAATCAAGCGCTAGCATGGCTAGATGCAAGGCTGAAGTTCCATGGGAAGTTGTAAGCGCATACTTACAGCCTATATAAGAAGCAAATTCATCTTCAAGTTTTGACACTTGATTTAGATCTTCTGCATCTAAGACATCCCCAACATTTCCATGTTCTTCTCGTCCACTTTCATATCTATTAAAAGCTATTTTCATCATATTATCCTTAATATTTATTTCTAAGTCTTCTATAACTAACCAATATCTATCTAGCCTAAGATAAGGCGTTTTAGATACTAATTCTCGCAATTTTAGGCATCTCTAATTTAAAGCTATTATTAGAGACTCTTTTTATTATCATCTCTAGCATCTCTTTATCTATACCTCTTTTTAAAATACTCTCTTTACTAAGTTTTTCATCAACTAATAGATTCAAAGCTCTATCTATCTCGACATAGGTATAACCCAAATCATCTTCATCACTCTGTCCTTGCCATAAATCAGCTGATGGAGTTTTCTCTATGATGGCTTTTGAGATGCCTAAATATTTAGCTAACTTGAAAATCTCGCTTTTATATAGATCCCCTATTGGATTTATCGCACAAGCCATATCCCCATAAAGAGTTCCATAACCTAGCATCAGCTCACTTTTGTTGCTAGTGCCAATCACAAGTGCTCTCTCTCTAGCTGATATATCAAAAATAGTAGACATCCTCATACGAGATGAAAAATTTCCAAGTCTTAATCTATCCATATCTGGATTTAACTCTTCATATGCACTAAGCAGTGGTTCTATCGAAACTGTTATGGCTCTTATAGAAAAATCGCTACATAGTGCGTCTGCATCTATGAGTGAACTCTCTGAAGAGTACTGTGATGGCATCTTTACGCACAAGAGCTCATCTTTAAAAACTCTCTGCGCTAGCACTGCAACAACAGCAGAATCTAGTCCACCACTAAGCCCTACAAGAACTTTTTTAAAGCCTCTTTTTGATACTTCAGCTTTTAAAAACTCTTTTAAATACTCTGTTATATGTGCATATTTATTCATATTTTCTTAACTAACCTTTAAAAATCTTTAACAAAAAATATTATATCAAAATTTATTCACTTTTAGCACTATTGAAAATTTAGTTCTATTTTTTATCTTATTTTGTTACAATCACACTATCTAAGGTGCTGGGCTTTAAGATTAAAGTGTGGCTTATAAGCCTTGCGAGATTAAAATCTCGCTTGCTAAATAGAACATAAAATCAATGGAATGCTCTGAAGAAGTATTAAGTTGGATCCTGAATCAAGTTCAGGATGACAGCTTGTTTGTTCAGAGTGACAGCTTGTTTGTTTAGATTGACAATTTGTTTGTTCATAGTACAAATTGTTATTAAGTTAAAACAAAGGCTTTAGAAGTTCAGAATGACAGCTTGTTTGTTCATGGTGACAGCCTGTTTGTTCATGGTGACGTATATCCCGTCATTCCGTGCTTGACACGGAATCTAGTTTATAGATTAATCAGAGAGTTCAATTATAAAAAAAAGAGAGATTATGCAGATAAAAGTTCAAGCTATGGGCGACTATCAAACTAACTGTTATATCGTAACTATTGATAGTAAAGACTTCATTATAGATCCTGGAGTTGGGGCTACTTCTTGGGTGGAGCAAAATGTAAAAAACCCAGTGGCGATCCTAAATACTCACGGACATTTTGACCATGTGTGGTCTAATGATGAGTTACAAAAAAAGCTAAACATTCCACTCTACACGCCAAAAGACGATGTTATGATGCTCAAAGATAGCTCATGGATGCCCTCACTACCTCCATCGACTCCAGATGTAGAGGTAAAACCTGATGAAGTGTTTGATTTTGATGGGGTAAAAGTAAAATTTTATCATTTTCCAGGTCACAGCGGAGGAACTTCTATGATAGAGATAGGGGATGCAATGTTTAGTGGGGATTTTATATTTGAGAAATCTATCGGCAGAACAGATTTTCCATACTCATCTCCAAAAGATATGAAAACCTCACTACAAAAGTTTAAAAAGTTTGATTTTGATAAGACCTTATACCCTGGTCATGGTGGGACTACCACCATAAAACAAGAGCAAGCCTATTCAGACTATTGGATACAAAGCCTCTAGTCTTTATCTATCTCAAGAAGCTTTAGTTTTAAGACATGTTTTTCAGTTATTACAGTTTTAAACTCTCCGTGAAAAATTTTTATATCTAAAACATGAGCCTCTACATAAACATTTCTTTTTCTACCCTCTTTGTGTCTAACTCTCGCTACAAAGTTCACTTCATCTCCAAACTTTACAGGTGAGAGAAAGTGACAATCAGATCCAACTAAGACTACATTTTTCTCATTTACAGCAGCCATCGCCGCAAAATCGGCTGCTCCAAAAAGAAAACCACCATGGATAAGTCCTTGATCATCTGCAACCATCTCAGCGCTTGTAGTCAGACGAAGTTCTACATAGCCCTGTTCTAACCTAATTATCTCTCCACACAAACTACGATTTATACTCTCATGTGTTTTTAGTATGACTGCATTTTGTTCATCTTCTCTATAGTCATCAAGCTCTAAGTCCTTGTCATGTTCATCATTCATAATTAACCTTATTTTATTTTATCAGTCGTACATATACTCTAGCAGGTGCGTCGTAACCCTCTACAGTCTTCGTGCTATCATCTGCATCTAAAAAATCTTCTAGTGATTGTCCCTCTATCCACGAAGTTTTTCTCTGCTCACTTGCATCTGTTTGCATAGTTTCTAAAACCTCAAAACTACTAAATCCAGCCCTTAGGCACCAGTTTTTCAGAGCT
>JAQUFE010000036.1 GCA_028684815.1 Sulfurimonas sp. | reverse complement strand
GCGAGTGATAAAACTCCATATTTAGATTTTTTAAGTAGTGGTTGTACTTATTGTGATGAGTGCGCAAAGGCGTGCCCACACGGTGTTTTAAAGTTAGAGTTTAAAAAAGTAATAGATGCAGATGTTATAATAAACAAATCTAAGTGTATTAGTTGGGAAGGGGTCATGTGTTTTTCATGCAAAGACCCCTGTTTAGAAAATGCCATTGAGTTTAAAGCCATGTTTATGCCTAGCATCGATATGAGCAAATGTACAGCTTGTGGATTTTGTATAGGTAGATGCCCAACTTACGCTATAGAGATAGAGCCAAAAAAGGAACAACATGTTTTATAAACTTCTAAGCGTATTATTATTAGTAAGTGGTCTTTATGCTGCAGGTATCAATCAACCATCGCAGAGTATGCAAACGAGTGGCTTTGTAGTAGATTTGGTAGCACATGATGGCAAACTCTATTGTGCAACAGATGCTAGCAGCCTTGATATTTTTGATATTGAGACAAAAGAGCTTTTAGAGGTTATAAAAGTAGAACAAATTACTGACTTTATGGGAGACACGATAGACTCTAAAATCTACTCTGTAGATGTTATGGATGATGCGGTTATGATTTTATCACAAGCCGAAAAAGGCGCTAGAAGAGTTCATATATACAAGGATAAAAAACTAGAACTTATCATCCCTTATACAGATGGACTTTTTATTGCAAAGGCAAAGTTTTTAGATAAAAACACCCTACTACTTGGACTTTTAAGTAATGAGATTATCTCTTACGACTTAAAAAACAAAAAACAAAACTACAAGATTCAGGTATCACAATCAAAGTTTTCTGACTTTGTTCTTATAGATGATAAAACTAGAGTAGTTGTAGCAGATGAGAGCGGTAACTTAAAAATTCACAATATAAAAGATGGCTCCTTTAGCAAGATGCTAGGTGGTCAAAACTTAGATAATGTTTTTCAAGTAGATAGTAAAAAAGGCATCATTGCTACTGCTGGACAAGATAGAAAAGTCGTAGTTTATAACCTTAACAATGGTTCTAACTTTTACAAAATGGCTAGCTTTCTTATCTATAGTGTAGCTATCTCACCAAGCGCAAAATTAGTTGCCTATTCAAATGATGAAGAGGGAAATGTAGAGATTTTTAAAGTCTCAACTCATGGTTCTGTTGGGCTCTTTGGAGGAAACAAAGGAACTATTTCAAAAATCCTTTTTTTAAATGAAAAAGAGTTTTTTATCTCTAGTGACTCCACAACCCTAAACTACTATAAAATCAACTAAAAGGATGAGTATGCAATACAATGAGAGCGAGTTTTTGTTTGAGACTGAAGTTCCACTAGAAGAGATAATCATCTCTAGGACTGATTTAAAAGGAAACATTACATATGCGAATGAGACTTTTTGCGAAATTAGCGGATATGAAGCAGATGAACTAATAGGAAAGCCACACAATATTGTAAGGCATCCAGATATGCCAAGTGCTATCTTTAGCGAACTATGGGAAGCTTTATATAATGGTGAGCATTGGAGAGGCATTATCAAAAACTTGCGAAAAGATAGGGGTTACTACTGGGTTGAAGCCATTGTCTCTGGAGTTTTTAAAGATGGCGTTTTAGTTGAGTATAAGTCTATTAGAAGTCCAGTAAGTCGCGATGAGAAGATTATGCACCAAAAATTGTATGATAAAATACGCGAAGAAAATGGCGAGAAAGTAAGAAAAATAACTTATGAATAGTAACGCACTAAAATTAAATGTTAGTTTTAGTGCGTAACATCAATGATAAAAGGAAAATAGTATGAATGTATCAAGTATAGTAGTTAAATGTCTGCCAAAATATGTAGAAGAAGTTGTAGAGAGTCTAAAGAGTTGTGATGTTTGTGATTACCACTTGCATGATGAGATAGGAAGAATTATCATCACAATAGAGGGCGCTGGCGTTGAAGAGGAGCTAAAAAAACTCTCAGTTATAGAGGCTATACCTCATGTTATCTCTGCTGATATGCAGATGGCTTATAGTGAAGATGAGCTAGATGCTCACATGGAAGTTATAAACAATGCAGATGTAGTTCCAAAAATGCTAAATGATGACAATCTAGATCCAAGAAATATAGTTTACAATGGTGATTTAAAGAAAAAAGACCTAGAGAGCTTTGCAAAAGATTTTACTAATACTTCAAGAGGAGTAAAGTAAAATGAGTGTAGTCTTTGAAGCGATAATAAAGGTTGATGAAAAACTGGACTGGTATATTGTACTCAAAGATAGAGTGGTGGGTAGAAGTCACAACTGCTTAGATATGGATGAGTTTTTACAAAAGATAGAAGATTATGGTGCTGATTATGGTGGCCATATTGATGAAGTAAAGTGGAGCAAAGATGAAAATGTCTCTCCGCAAGCTATGGATGAGATAAGACTTCTTATGGCAAAACATCAGCAAGAGATAGAAGATGCGAAGGAGAAAGAAGCTTGATTGCAAAAGCGATAAAGACAGATACCTATTACGAGCATCAAGAGATAGAAGCACATCTTAAAAATGTAGAATTTATCATCATGGCAGCATCTGCACCTAGTCATTTTGTTGATACGCCTATTCATTTTACTATCTTTTTAAACACAAGTGATGAGTTACCAAAAGAGATAAAAGATGCTGTGTTTGAGAAGTTTTTAAAAGACTATAACATCAAAAATCCAAAAGAGCTCCTAAGCCAGCTTATGCCAGTTGGCTTTTCTATGAGCGCTCAAGATACGGCTATGCCGCTACTTCTTGTAAAACCAGAAGACCAAAAAACTATCCCTTATGCTCTTATGCACGTAATGGATTTTTTAGCTGATAGTGATGAGTTTTTTGAAACAAAAGAGCACAAGCTTACAGGTTGGAGTTACAAGTATAGCTCTTAGCCTCTATCTCTTTTACACTCTTTGCAATACCAGCAGATAGGTTTTCCACTAGTTCCCATGCTCCGCGTGGGAACTCATATATACCCCACTAGTTCCCATGCTCCGCGTGGGAACTCATATATACCTGAGTTGTATCATATATATAGACTCCCACGCAGAGTGTGGGAGCCAGAGAAAACTTCTATCTCTTCTACACTCTTTACTATTTTTTTTGATAGGTTTTTATGAGAATTTCAACTAGTTCCCATGCTCCGCGTGGGAACTCATATATACCTGAGTTGTATCATATATATAGACTCCCACGCAGAGCGTGGGAGTCAGAGAGAGCATAAGCTTACAGGTTGGAGTTACAAGTATAACTCTTAGCCTCTATCTCTTTTACACTCTTTGCAATACCAGCAGATAGGTTTTTATGAGAATTTTTAGTCACTAAGATATCATCTTCTATCCTGATGCCAATCCCACGAAATCTCTTTGGCACGCTCTTATCATCTTTACTTATATAGATGCCAGGTTCTATAGTTAAGAGCATATTTTTTCTCAAAGCTATCTCTTTTTTATCCGCATCTAGATATGGCGCCGCATCATGAACATCAAGACCCATCCAGTGCCCTATTCCGTGTGGATAATACTTTTTATGCTTTAGTTTTTTTATAAGCTTTTCTCTCTTACCTCTCATGATGCCAAGTTTTATCATCCCATCAACAAGTAAAATTTCTGCTTTTTTTTGTAACTCACTTCTTAAAATATTTGGTTTTATCATCTTTATAACTTGCTCTTGAGTATCTAAAAGCAACTCATAAAGTTCTCTCTGGGCTTTTGTAAACTTTCCATCTGTGGGGATAGTTCTTGTAATATCACTCGCATAGTATTCATACTCACACCCAGCATCTATAAGGATAAGTTCTTTTGCTTTTAAATCTTTATTGTTCGCGATATAGTGAAGAGTATTTGCGCTATCTCCGCACGCCACTATGGAGGTATAAGCATCACTATATGCTCCATTTTTCTTAAATATATACTCTATTTTTGCAAGAAGCTCATTCTCACCTTTAGTACATTTGTTAAATTTCATTGCACTGTGATGAGCTTTTTTTGTGATTTTTATCGCCTTTTTTATAAGCTTTATCTCTGCTTTTGACTTTATAAGTCTCATCTTCTTTATCAAAAGTGAGATGTCATAATGTGCTATAAAACTTCTTTTTAGACTCTTTTTTATCTTTGGTGCTTCTATACTAAAATCAAAATATAGATTTTCTTTATCCTTACAAAGCTCCTCTAGACTCTCTTTAAGACTAGAACTAACTCTTATCTCATCAACTAAAAATCTTTTTTTTGCTTCTATTTCGCCCAATCTTTTACCGTTCCAAAGCTCTTCTTGTCTATCTTTTTTTTGCACAAATAGTATGGTTTTTACTTTATTGCCTGACTTTGTAAAAACTAAAGAGGCATTATCTTCTTTAAAGCCTGTAAGATAGTAGAAGTTACTATCTTGTCTATATGGATAGTTTGTGTCGTTTGAGCGGACTTTTGGCTTTGCACTTGTAAGAAGCACTACTGAGTTATTCAAAAGTTTTTTTGCTATCTTCTTTCTTCTTTTTCTGTACTCTCTCTCTTTTATCATCTGCAAACTCCGCTAAGAAAATCTAAACCCTCACCTATAATCTCTTCAAGCGCAGCATCTAATGCCTCAACTCCACCAATCGCATCTAAGCTCTTTACCTCTTTTTTTGTGCTAAAACTCTTTGTTGCTATGGTTTTATTTGTACTCTCATCTATAAGAGTAAAACAGATAGCAGCCTTAACATAAGAAGTACTCAAGTCATCACCATAATACTGCATGAAATCTTGTATATTTATCTCTAAAATCAAGTCACTTCTGCTTCTTGACTTTGCACTTTGCACACTATCGAAGAGTTTTGCATCTCTTAAGGCACAGAGAATTTGCGAAGATATCTCTTGATTTGGGGAGTTATTCCACTGCGACTGAGTATATGAGTAGATCTTATGTTTATCTTGCATATAGCTCATCTCTAACGTCATAAGAGAGTTAGAGCTAAAAGCTGAAGCGACTTTTAAAGATTTATCTTTGCAAGAGTTGGCATAATTTTTTGAGCTGAAATCTTTTAAAGATAGTCTATACTCTGTAACGGCTGGCTTTATAGTCGAACAACCTGAGAGTAAAAATACTGACATAATTATAAAGTAAAATATTTTCATCATTTTTCTCCTGGACCTTTTTTAATCTCTTCTTGCATAAAAAGTATATCACTCGGGCTTCTCTCATGCTGTTTTAGCGTCTCTTTTAGTCTAATAATAAGATACTCAAGTTCAATAAATGTGTTGTTTATAGTTGGCACTATATCACTAGATATATCTTTTAAGTTAAACTCACCATTATTGATAGCACCTTTGAACTCATCCATAGCTTCTTTAATGCCGACATAACTTCCCATTATAGACTCTAAGGAACTAGACACCTTATTTTCCCAAGCTATACTATTATCTACAAATATATCAATCTTTGGCATCAGAACATCTAGTTTTTTAGATGCACTATTTAGGTTTTGTAAAGATGCATGAAAATTTTCTATCGCCTCATCGCTCATAAGTCTATCCATCTTTTTCATAAAGGCTGCGCTTGATTCTAACAGAGCTGCTATCTCTTTTTGATTCTTTTCATCTAGTAACTCTTCTGTTCTACTTAGAGTCTTAGAAAGCCTTGTAGAGACATTTCCAAATGATTCTTCAAGCTTCTCTAAAAATGAGGCTTCAGTCTTTATAACTGGATACTCTTCACCTTCTTTTGCCACAAGAAGCGGTGAATTATTCTCCCCTAAACTAAGATTTATATAACTAAGTCCAGTGATGCCTTGAGATGTGAGTTTTGCAACTGTAGTCTCTTTTATAGGAGTTGATTTTAAGATACTAACTTGAACTTCTACCTGCTCTGAATTTTCTGGGTTTATTCTAAGTCTTGTAACTTTTCCCACATCTATGCCTCTAAATTTTACAGCTGCATCTATGTTTAGTCCCAAAACAGACTCATCAAAGAGTATGTTGTACTTTTGAATCTGTTCATTTACTGTTGGCTTTAGTAACCAGTAAGTAAAGGCAATCAGTAAAACAGCTCCAAAAAGAACCAAAAAACCAACTAATGTATAATTTACTTTATTGTTCAAAATTGCTCCTAAAAAATGTTTGTATAAACTTGTTTGTAGAGTTTTTAATATTTTTCAAATCGCCTTCATAGATTATTTTTTTTTCATCTATAATAGCAACCTTATCAAGTGTAGCATAAATCGATTGCAAATCATGTGAAACCATCACGATGCTAAGGTCTAGCAAATCTCTAAGTTTAAGAATCAAAGCATCAAATTCTCTAGCTGAAATAGGGTCAAGCCCACTTGTTGGCTCATCTAAAAAGAGTAGTTTAGGGTCCATTGCAAGTGCGCGGGCTAGAGCAGATTTTTTCTTCATACCGCCACTAATCTCTGAAGGATAGAGAAGTGCATCACTCGATTTTAGTCCAACAATAGATATCTTAAATTTTACTATTTCATCTATCATTTTTTGTGAAAGGTTTGTGTATTCTTTAAGGGGCAAGGAGATATTTTCTTTTATATTTAAAGATGAAAACAGGGCTCCTGCTTGAAATAAAACTCCCCACTCACTTCTTAGTTTTTGTGCAGCGCTACTTGAGATTGTACTAAGGTCGTGACCCAAAACTTCTATCTTACCGCCACTTATCTCTTGAAGCATAACCATCTCACGCAAAACAGTAGTCTTTCCGCATCCAGATGGTCCAACAAGCCCATAAATTTCGCCTTTATTTACCGTAAGGTTTAAACCGTCATGAACAACTTTTGTGCCAAATACAGTTCTAACATCTCTTACTTTTATAAGGGCTTTCATCATAAACCAAAATTTGTAAAGATAATAGAGAAGAGTGCATCACAAACAATAACTGCAAAGATAGACTCAACTACACTTTTTGTTGTATTAAACCCAATACTTTGAGTGTCATTTTTAACCATCAAACCTCTATAAACTCCAATAGATGCTATCAAAAATGCAAAAAAAGGACCTTTAATCAAACCTATAAAAAAATGCTTAGCATCTACTACTTCATTTAGTCTCTCTATAAAGAGTGAAGCTGAGATGCCAAGATCTATATATGAGACAATTATCCCACCAAGTATTCCCATAATATCCGCTACAAAGATAAGTAGAGGCATTGTAATCATAAGTGCAATTATTCGTGGCAGTACTAAAAAAAGATAGGGTTCAAAACCCATAGTCTTCATCGCATCTAGCTCTTCAGTTATCTTCATAGCACCTATTTGAGCCGTAAATGCCGAGCCACTTCTACCTGCTATTACAATAGCTGTCATCAGAGGCGCTAACTCTCTAAATATCGAGATGCCAAGCATATCCACTATAAATATATTTGCCCCATATATCTTTAGTTGATATGCTGATTGATAGGCTATCACTAAACCTATAAGAAAACTTGTAAGTGCTATGATTCCAAGAGCCTTTATGGCGCTCTCATTCATCTCAAAAAATATCTCTTTATATCTTATATTTTTTATAGATACAAAGTAGCTTAGAATTGCTGAAAAAACTTTACCCAAAAATAGTATAAAGGCTAAGAAACCGCTATAGTAGTTATAAAAAGTTTTGCCAATATACTCTAAATAAGTCTCCTCTACTTCTTTAGCAAAGGGCTCAGTTCTTTGCTTTGTTTTTAGCACTAAATCTAGTGTTTCTACTATATCTTGATTAGTTGTGAGGATATTGGTTTTGATGTTTTTTTGAAAAAAGTCTTCTCTAAGGGAATTTATAAAGATAGCAGCTGCAGTGTCAAAGTAGACTACAGCTTCAAGATTAAAATTAACCTCTTTGACTCCAGATAGGTTGATTTTATCTATCTTTTTTTGACAATTAGTCACAGTATAAAGCGTAAGCTCTCCAGAAAAATATAAGAAGAGCTTATCATCTAAGAGTTTATGGTTGATTAAAAATCTCTCTCTAGTAGTTTATTTACCTTTAGTATGGTTATGATTCTATCTTCTTGCTTGCCAACACCATCAATAGTAGTGTTGTCACCATTAATTGTATCAGGAGCTGGCCCGATATTTTCTTTTTTTATCCTAATAGCCATAGTTAGCCTATCTATCACAAATCCAGCTACATCATCTCTGTCTTTCATAACAATAAAACGAGTCTCATCACTATGTTTTTTCTCACTCAGACCAAACTTCAACCTTAAATCTATAAGAGGAATAACCGCACCGCGCAAGTTAAAAACTCCCATAACATACTTAGGAACTTGAGGTACTCTAGTCCATGTAAAAGGCTTTATAATCTCTTGAATGGAGAGAATAGGCACCGCATACTCTTCTTCACCTATGATGAAGCCAACCAACTGAACTATATCATCTGACTGATCTATTGATTCATTTTGCTGTTGCTTATTTTGTCTGCTTATTACTTGTTTTAGTTTGTCACTCATGATAAGAACTCCGATTTAAAGTTAACATTTCTTTGAACTACACTAGATAGGTAGTCTGCTGAGTATGGCTTAGTTATATATTCAACCATTCCAGACTCAACACCTCTCATTCTGTCAGATTTGCCAGTTCTTGAAGTAACTGCTATTAGAGGCATCTGTTTATATCTATTGTATTTTTTAATCTCTGTAGCTAGTGTGTAACCATCCATTCTTGGCATCTCTATATCTATTAGCATTGCATCAAAATGATAATCGCCTTGTTTTAAGATATTGAGTGCTTCTAATCCATCTGATGCCTCAACAAGAGTCATTCCTGTAGCTTCTAGAGACTTTCTCATAATCATTCTATCTGTTTTGGAGTCATCAACTATCATGATAGTGTAGTCACTAGCCTTAGTTTTCTCACGAGATTGCGCTGACTCTGAATTTTGATCAGATATCATAGAAGTAGCTTTTACATTTTTTGCTATCTCCATAAGGGCTACAACATCAACGATTAGAGTCACTCCACCATCTCCGCGAATTGTAGCCCCTGCGATTCCTTTTATACCCTTTAGATACTCTCCAAGAGATTTAATAACTATCTCTTCTTGTCCAACAAGGGAGTCAACTATGAGACCTAATTTTTGAGCACCTAGACCTAAAACAACCACATAGGCATGCTCACTCGAGTCTAGGATTCTCTCAACTTCAAAAATATCTCCGATATGAACTAGAGATAATACATCATCACGAAGTCTCATAACTGAGCGGCTCTCAACTGTATAAATCTCATCTTTTGAGATTCTAACTGTCTCTAAAACTGATGAGAGAGGAATTGCATAAGCTTCTTCTTGAACACCAACTAAAAGAGCTTGGATAATAGCAAGAGTTAGAGGAATCTTTAACTTAACACTACTTCCAACTCCTGTTTCACTATCTATATCGATGATGCCGTTTACTTTTTCTATATTCGTCTTTACAACATCCATACCAACGCCACGGCCAGAGACATTTGTGACTGAAGCGGCTGTGGAGAAACCTGGCTTCATAATAAGCAAAAATGCCTCTTTTTCACCCATATTATCAGCTTCTTTTTCGCTGATAATACCTTTTTCAAGTGCTTTGTTTTTTAGTATGTCTGCGTCAAGTCCTTTACCATCATCATCTATTTGGATAACAATCTGGTTACCCTCATTATAAGCTGTTAGGGAGATAGTACCTGTTTCGCTCTTACCATTTGCAAGCCTTACTTCAGGAGTCTCTATACCGTGGTCACAAGAGTTTCTAATGATGTGAACTAATGGATCACCTATCTCTTCAACTATAGATTTATCAAGCTCTGTTTCTTCACCCTTTATTACCAACTCTATCTTTTTGTTTAACTCTCTAGTTAAGTCTCTAATCATTCTAGGGAACTTATTAAAAACTTTGCCTATTGGAAGCATTCTAGTCTTCATAACTGCAATTTGCAAGTCTGTGGTAACAAGTGATACAATAGAGACAACTTGGTTCAACTCTTCTAAAAACTCTTCGCCCTCATATCTCTCTTCAACATCATCATTAATCTTAATAAGTCTGTTTTTAGCAAGAACTAACTCACCTATTAGGTTCATAAGATGGTCAAGTCTCTTAACGTCAACCCTGATAGTTTGATCAACTGAATTGTTAGAACGCTTAGCTGGAGCTGCTGCTTTTGCATCATTGTCTAAATCTTCATCATCACTCATTGATCTTGCATTTGTTGAGGCTCTTGGGACCGGAGCTTTAATCGGTTCTGATTTTGGTTCAGGTTTTTTTTCTGGCTTAGACTCTTTTGCATTTTGTGCTGAAGTCTCTTCATCTGGTTCTGGAGGAGGAGCTAAAACCTCTTCGCCTGCTGCTACTTTAGCTTCTCTTTTAGCCTTATCTTCCGCTTGTCTTTGTTCTAGCAGCCTTTGTATCTCAGCTTCAACATCATCATCAGACATATTGTCGTAGTCTGGTTCATCTTCTACTACTGGCTCAGCTACTTCAACTACAGGAGCTGTTACTACTGGGCTAGGCACATCTCCATCCCCACCACTAATTTTATCTAGTCTTGCAACACATTCAGAGACATCAACCCCTGCATCAGAGCTTGTATCACGAATAATATTTAAGAGTGTTTTCATAAGGTCGATAGATTCTAGGACAACATCCATTACATCTGGAGTAATGATTAGTTCGCCATGCCTAGCCTTGTTTAGTACATCTTCCATATGGTGAGTTAGATGCGTCAAAACATCAAAGTTTAGAAATGATGATGCCCCTTTTATAGTGTGTGCCACGCGGAAGATTCCATTTAAAAGCTCTAAATCTTCTGGCGACGCTTCTAACTCGACTAAATCTTCATCTAGCTTTTCAACAAGCTCAAAAGCTTCAACTAAAAAATCTTGTAATATCTCTTGAAATTCATCCATATTTACACTCCTATTTCATATGAGCACGGACTATTCGTGCTATTTCATCATAAAATGCTGTTGCTTCAAACTTAACAAGATAAGCCTCTGCTCCAGCTTCTTTACCTCTACTCTCACTAAAGTGATCACTTATAGAAGAGTTAAAAACTATAGGAATCTTGTCAAACCTACCATCTTCTCTAACATTTGCCGCAAAGTGAAAACCATCCATTCTTGGCATCTCCACATCAGATATGATAATTTTTAGCTGTTTTGAAAGATCTTCTTCATACATCTTATAAAGATCGTCTAACTTCTCTAAGCCTTCTTCTCCATCACCAGCTTCTACAACATGAAATCCCATTTTTTGAAGAGCATCTTTTACTATTTTCCTTGCAGTTGCACTATCATCTAGTATAAGAGCTAGACCTGTAAAGCTCTCCATCTCATCTGAGACATGTTCGATATTTGGTTGATAGAGTCCTAAATCTTGCACTACGCTCTCTAAGTCTAAGATAAGAAGTACATTATCGCCCTCAATCTTAGTTACCCCTGTAATTTTACTACCATCTAGTGAGCCTCCACCACTTGCAAATGAAGCTGGTTCTATGTCTGCCCAGTTTATTCTTCTGATTCGTTTTGCTTCGTGAACTACAAAACCAATAAGAACATTGTTAAACTCTGTTATGATAACTCTTAAGTTTTTTTGAGCACTTTCAGGTTCAGTTATCCCCATCCATTTAGCTAAGTTTACAACAGGAATAACTATACTTCTTAAGTCAAAAATACCCTCTATATAGCTGGGCGTCCCTGGAAGTTCTGTTAATGTCGGCATCTTAATTATTTCACGAACCTTTGAAACATTGATGCCATAAATCCCCTCATATACTTCGCCATTTTCCTCTTTTAAAATACGAAAGTCAACAAGCTCCATCTCATTGGAACCGACTTTTAGCGAATTATCCATATGCATATTTTATATCTCCTGATATTGTTAGACCTTTATAAAACTACTCTCTTGCAGCAAAAGCCCAACATCTTTAGATGATTCTACTATAAAGTATCTTTGATTGCAAGCAAAAGCTGCTAGGTTTATATACCTAAAATCTTTTAATTTAAAACTCATATTTTGATGGAAATGTCCCTCTATAAAGATGTCACAACTATATTTACCCAAAAGCCTCTTTTGTATGAATTCTTCAAAGCCCATAAACCCTTTACAGTCATCTTTTTTACTCAAATACTCATCAAGTTTTTTGATAATAATGTGATCAAAAGCATTGTTAAAAAGATTTAAGATGTTAAGTACAAAAGGATTTCTAATGATGGCAGTATATATGTTATAACCAAGTGGACTCTCAATATCTCCATGACTAAGCAGAACTTTTTGTTTAAAAAAACTCATCTCTACAGGTTGTGCTTTGATGCTAAAAACTTTTATATATGGAAATATTTTTTTAAGATTATAGTCGTGGTTTCCCTCAAGATAGATAATCTCTATCTCTTTTGAGATCTCATTTAAGATGCCTATAGCCTCTCTATTTATCTCTAAAGTAAAGCTTACTTGCCCAAATAGAGTGTCAAATATATCACCTAAAAATATAAGTTGTGTCGGATGTAGTTTTTTTGCCTTTATGGCTTTTAAAAAGTCTAAAAACTCTACTCTATTGTGCGAGTAGTGTGCATCTGAGACCACAAATGCACCCTCTTTTAACTCTAGACTATGGTACATAAGCGATAGTTGGTATCCCAGTTTTTTGACACAAGCCCATCATAATATTTGCATTTACAACAGCTTGAGATGAAGCACCTCTTAAGAGGTTGTCAATCGCACTTGATATGAAAAGAATATCGCTTTTTTCTGAAGAAGATTTGCTCTGTTTTACATAAATATCACAAAAATTAGTTCCAGCAACATTTTTCATATCAACAGGATTTTTGCTAATACGGACAAAAGGCTCATCTTTATAAAACTCTTCTAAGATGCTAAAAGCATCAATATCTTTTTGAACTTGGATATAGATAGAAGATATCATACCACGAGTAACAGGCACAAGATGCGGAACAAAGTTCACTTCATCAAAACTAACTCCTAGTTTTTGAGCTATTTCTGGAGCGTGTCTATGCGAAAGAGGATTATAAGCAAATAGATTATCATTTACATTTACAAAGTGAGTAACATCGTTTAGCTTTTTACCAGCCCCACTAACTCCCGTTTTAGCATCTATAATGATAGGCGTATTTGCTACTCTCTTTGACATAAAAGGTAGAAGTCCTAGAAGTGCAGAAGTTGGAAAGCATCCAGGATTTGCAACTAAAGTTGCATCCTTAATTTTTTCTCTAAACATCTCAGGAAGCCCATAAACAGCTCTCTCTAGATTTTCTTTATCGGTATGAGGAGTATAAAATTCTTCATAAGCTTCTAAAGAGAGTCTATAGTCAGCCGAGAGGTCAACTACTTTTAATCCCATCGCTAAAAGAGGCTTTACAAACTCCATAGCAGTCTTATGTGGAAGTGCTAAAAAGACAAGCTCACACGAAGATGCAACATCATCAATATCTACTTTTTGAACTTGCATCTCACAAACATTTTTAAACGATGGGTGCAACTCATCAAGAGAGATATTACCCTCAGTATTTGCAAGGTACGAAAGTTTAAAACGTGGATGCTGAACTAAAATCTTTATAAGCTCAAGCCCCGTATATCCACTAGCGCCAATTACGCCAACTCTAATGGCACTCAAAGACGATCTCCTGATATCTAACCTCTTCTATCTCATACTCTTTTGTGCCATTAGGTAGTTTTACCTTTACCTCATCGCCCTCTTTTTTCCCTAAAAGTTGCTTAGCAAGAGGTGAACCAAAAGATATAAGCCCCCTATCAGGATTGCTCTCACAGCCTCCAACTATAGTGTAGGTTATCTCTTTATCACTATCCATATCTGTCATAACCACAGTTGAGCCAAAGCTAACTCTTGAGTGGTCAAGCTCAGTAGGATCTACTATACGAGAGTTTACAAGTAAGCTTGATAGCTCTCCTAGTCGGTTATCTATGTTCTTTTGAGCCTCTTTTGCAGCGTGATATTCAGCATTTTCACTCAAATCTCCATGCTCTAATGCCTCTTCTATCGCCTTTACAATAGCGGGTCGCTTTACATCTTTTAAGTCTCTAACCTCTGCTTGAAGTTTTTCATAGCCAAAGAGTGTCATAGGTTCAATTTTTTGCATTATTTCTTCTTTTTTATATAATTATTTGGATGATTATAGCAAAGATTAGTAGATTTTAGGCTTGCTAAAAGCTTTGAATATAAAAAAAATCACTCGCTCCTACGCTCTTCATTGGAGTGTATATAAGTTCTTTTAGATTTATATGCATTACCACGCAGAGCGTGGGAACGAGAAAAAAGCTTTGAATATAAAAAAAATCACTCGCTCCTACGCTCTTCATTGGAGTGTATATAAGTTCATTTAGATTTATATGCATTACCACGCAGAGCGTGGGAACGAGAAAATTTTCCACTAGTTCCAATGCTCTGCGTTGGAACTTATATATATTCCTCTCTCGCTCCTACGCTCTGCGTTGGAGTGTATATAAAACTACTCTTATTTATGCTAAAGTTGCATAGAAATTTGAGGAGTGGTTATGAAGTTTCATCGTGTTCATGTTGAAGTGACAAATATTTGCGGTCTTGCTTGTAGTTTTTGCCCTCCAAAACTAAATCCATCCAAATCTATGTCTTTAAATTTCTTTGAAGATACCATCAAACAATTAAGTGCCTACACAAAAACTCTTGCCCTTCATGTGATGGGAGATCCTCTGCTTCTCTCAAATCTTATTGCTTACCTAGAGCTTGCAAAAAAGCATAACTTTGAAGTAGAGATTACAACAAGTGGTTATTTTTTACCAAAGCACGATGCTAAAACTCTCTTTTTTGACTCTGTTCGTCAGCTTAATATCTCACTAAATAGTTTCAACAAAAACAGCCTAAATCTTAGTTTTGATGAGTATATGAACTCTGTTTTAGATATCTGCTCTCAAAAGATTTCTAGCTACAAAAAACCATTTATAAATCTTCGCCTTTGGAACCTTGATAGTGACTCTAGCGAAGAGGCATACAATCAACTTGTATTTGAGAGACTAAACTCTTTTTTCGGCATAGATATCAATACTATGATAAATAAAAAAGCAGTAAAATCACTTCGCTTAGCTCCTAAAGTTCTACTAAATTTTGAAAACTATTTTGAGTGGCCATCATTAAAGAGTGAGCATAGTAGTCACGCATCTTGTTATGGTTTATCTTCACATATTGGGATTTTAGCTGATGGAAGCGTTGTTCCATGTTGCTTAGATGGAGATGGCGTAATAAATCTTGGAAACCTTCATAACGAGAGTTTAGAAGATATACTCACTTCAAAAAGAGCAAAAGATATAGTAGAAGGTTTTAAAGTTGGTTTTGCAGTAGAAGAGTTATGTAAAAAATGCACTTATAAAGATAGGTTTAAACTCTAACTCTTAGGCTCTAAAGTAAAAATATTTAGCCCATTTTTGTACTCATACCCTAAACTATATCCACTCGCACTAAGGATATTCTCAACGATGTAGAGTCCTAGTCCAAAACCATCTGTCTCCGTTTTACTCGGGCTAAAAAATGGCTCATAATATCTCTGTAACTCATACTCTAAAGCTCCGCCTCTGTTTTGAAAAATTATCTTTGAATTCTCTATTTTTATACTTACTTTTTTATCTGGTGAGTATTTTATAGCATTGTCTATAAGGTTTTTTATAGCGATGCTAAAGAGTTTAAAGTCAACTTTGATATTTATATTTTCAAACTCTTTTGCCACACTTTTTTCATCACACATTAAAATATCTACTGCATTGTCTATGATGTCCATTAAGCTGTAGTCTCGCATCTGAAGTGTTTTTTTAGTAGATATCAACTCTTCTATAGATGCAAACTCATTTATAAGTGACTCTAGTCTGTAAAAAACCTTTTGCATCTTAAGGTTGTTCTCTTTTGTAGATGCAAGCTCAGTTAAAAACTTTCCTTTTGTAATGGGCGTTTTTAACTCATGCATGATGTTTCTGATAAAGATATTTCTAGAATCTCTTAATTTTTTTAGCTTTTTTGCAGACTTATCAAACTCATTTGCAAGAAGTGAGATTTCATCTTTTTTATCACTCGCACAAGAGATATCAAACTCCTCATCTCCAAAGTTTTCAACCTTTTGTTTTAGACTCTTTAGTGGTTTTAATTTTTGTAGAGTTGTAAGATATAGAAGTAAAAATATAAAAAATATAGAGACAAAAAGAACAAAGATAAGATGGCTGTAGCTATGCATCTCATTGTTATTTAACAAGAGTATATCACCTCTTTTGCTTTGTATATAGACATAGTGTTTACCATCAAGTTTTAACTCTTGCATCTGCATATAATGTTTATGTTTTTTATATGGTTTTTGAGATTGTAAGTTTGGATTTTCTACTATCTTTTGTTGCATCTCTGGATTTACTATGGAGTAGTTAATAAGCTCTAAATCTTCTTCGAGTTCTTTTGTTATGCCCTTACGATGAAATTCCCTAAGGAGCATCTTCGCAGCTTGCATATTTCTTTTTTGCCAAGAGTTTTCTTCCCTTTGTTCGCTCACTTTATACAAGATGCCAAAGCTTAGTAAAACTAAAAGCAAGGCTATAAAAAAAGTTACGCTTATTGTGAAGATTATCGAATCTCTATTCATTCTATCAACTTATAACCCATGCCTCTAATGGTTAGGAAATGTTTTGGGTTTTTAGGGTCGCTTTCTATCTTGCCTCTTATCCTATTTACTATCACGGCTATACTTCCGCTCTCTTCATCAGCGTTAAAGACATCACAGCTATCTAAAATATCATATCTTGAAACTACAAAACCTTTTCTTTTGCACATTAAAGACATCACTCCAAACTCTGCTGGAGTAAATTTTATAAACTTTCCATCTTTTCTTATCTCTTGCTTTTGCTCATCTAAAACAAAAATCTCTTGCACTTCTTCTTCTGGCATCGACTTGTTTTGGCGTCTTAGCACTGTCTTTATCCTAACTTCTAACTCTCTTGGGTCATAAGGTTTTGGAAGATAGTCATCAGCACCGAGTTCAAGAGCTATAACTTTGTCTGTTATGTCGCTTCTTGCACTTGAGATGATTATAGGAATATCATACTTAGTAACTAACTCTCTACACACTTCTAAGCCGTCCATGCCTGGAAGAGTGAGATCTAAGATGATAAGATCAAACTCTTCTAAAGCAATAGCACTAAGAGCTATAAAAGGGTCTTCATAGTTTGTAACTGAGATGTTAAACTTCGCTAAGTACTGAGTTAGTACCTCAGCTAAATCGCCATCATCCTCTACCATTGCAATTTTTAGCATTACAATTTTTGCCTTTGTTCATATTTTTCTTCATAATATCTTTCATCTCAAGCATAGTTTTTAAGTCTTTCTTTTGAGAAGAGTTTAAAACTTTATATACTTTTTCTATCATATCAGCTTTTCTCTCTAAGCTCGTATCTCTTCTATCTTTTGCCAACTTTATAAACTCTTTTTTATCAAAAGATGTCTCTGAAAATGCTTTAGATGGGTTTGGCATATTTTGTACACTCTCTTTCACTATAGAGATAACTTCAGCTCTTTGCTTCTCTGTAAGGTCAAGTTTCATTATTATTCTCATAAACATTTGAGAATCTTCATGTTTGTTTTTCATCTTGCACGACTTGAAATTTTCATTTCCATGGTGTTTACTCTTATGTCCGTCATAAGCCATTGCTGAAGTAGCCAAGAGCACTGCCGTTGTTAAACCTAAAATTATTTTTTTGTTCATGATGAACTCCTTTGTTTGATAAAAGAAGTATAGACTCATCACATTAACGATATGTTAATTGTGGTTTAACGAACTCTTAACAGGGCTAGCTTGAGACTACTTTTAAACCAATGATAGAGAGTATAAGAGTTGATATAAAAAAGAGCCTTGCAAAACTGAGCGCTTCTGCAAAAAAGATGATGCCAAAGATTGCAACTCCAGCGGCTCCGATGCCAGTCCATACTGCGTATGCAGTGCCCACTGGAATCTCTTGCATAGCTTTTGTTAAAAAGTAAAAAGAAAAAGCGGCTGAAACTACAAAAGCAATTGTAAAACCAAGCTTAGTAAATCCATCTGAGAGCTTTAAAAATGAAGCAAAGAGTATCTCAAATAAACCTGCTGTTACTAACCAAACCCACGCCATTATTCGCCTACTACTCTGTGAAGAGTTTTATAGGCTACATAGAGATTATAGTAAGCATCATTGTGTGCATTTGTAGCTTGAGTTAGGCTAGTTTGTGAGACTAAAAGTGTGAGTGTATCTACATCTCCATAACTATATCTATCTGAGGTGATGCGGTAGTTCTCTTCTGCGCTCTCTTTAGCCTTACTTGCCACAACTTTAGCACTCTTTGCTACTATGAGGTCTTGATAAGCCTTTGTAAGTTGTGTGCTCAAATCTAGTTTTAGTTGATTTAGTTCATAGTTTTGTTGGTTATCTTTTTCTAAAAGAGCCTTTTGCGCCGAATTATCTTTGCCACCAGAGTAGAGATTCCATGAGACATTTACCACATAAGTGGTTTGATCTTTTGGCTGGACAATATTTGCTCCTGATTTTCTCTCTTTATCATTAAGGTCATACCTCGCTAGCAAATCTACGCTTGGCAAGTATTTTCCCTCTACTGCATCTCTTTGAGCAACTAAAGACTTACTTTTAAATAGCATTGCCTTTATCTCACTACGATTCTGCAGCATCTCCCCTTCGAGAGCATCTAAACTTTCAACCTCAGCAACACTTGCATCAAAGTCTGAAATAGTCTCACTATCTGCTATTTTTGTAGCGATGATATTTTCAAGCGTACTCTTAGCAACTACAAAGTCACTCTTTGCTTTTATAAGAGCTTGTTCTGATCTTAGTCTCTCTACATCTATCATAAGCAGGTCATTCTTTGCAATGATGCCTTGCTCATATCTGTTTTTTGTATCATCAAATTGTTTTGTAAGAGATGCAAGCTCTGCCTCTTGTGAGACTATAAGTTTTTGCGCTTTTAGGTAGTTAGTATAAGCTACTATCACATCTAACTTTAAGTCTGCTACTACTGCCTTTGCTTCAAGCCTAGCTGAGAGCATCTCTGCATCTTTAGAGTCTATGGTTGAGGAGTCACTAAAACCTCTAAAGAGGTTGTACTTTAAACTTAGATTGTAGTTGTGAGTTGGGCTAAAAGTAAAAGCTGTAGTATTTTGCAATTCTCTATACTCAAAGCCTGCATCTAGAGTTGGGCGGTAAGCCGCAGTGGCTTCATCTTTTTTAAGCTCACTATATTTTACATTACTCATAGAAATCTTAGCTTTTGGAGAGTTTTGTAGTGCTAACTCCAAAGATTCTTCTAGTGTTAAGGCTGAGAGCGTGCTATAAAAAAGCAGAAATATTAGTGCTATTTTCATGAGATTTCCTTTGCGTTTTCATCTTTTTTAAAACTTAAAAAGAGATACAAAAGTGCTGGTGTTACTAAAATAGTAAAAAGCATAGAAAGAGCCAAACCGCCAGTTATAACTGAGCCTAAACCTCTGTAAAACTCACTTCCAGGACCCGGGACTAACACAAGTGGTAACATTCCAAAAACAGAGGTTAGTGAACTCATAAAGATAGGTCTTAGTCTTGAGCGTGTAGCTTCGATTATAGCTTCTTTATAAGGCATCGCACTATATTTGATGTTGTTTAGTGATTGGTGGACTATCAAAATAGCGTTGTTTACAACGATACCGATAAGAATAATAAACCCAAGCATCGTAAGGACATCAAGCGGTTGTGGGGCTACATACATATTTGTAAGCTTTAGCCCAATAAACCCCCCAGCCGTAGCCATCGGAACTGTAAACATAATAACTAAGGGGTATAAAAAGTTAGCAAAGAGTGCACTCATCAAAAGGTAGATAATGATTAGAGCAAAAAGTAAGCTGTACTTCATAGACTCTATAGTCTCGGCTAGTTTATCGGCTTTTCCTGCTAGTTTAACCTTTGTTGAATCTTCAAGCATTGTTGCTGGTACTGTATCTTTTACAATAAGAGCTAATCTTTCAACACTCTCCTCTAGCGTCATAGTGGTTGGCGGTGTCACTTGGAGCGTGATAGTCCTTTTGCCCTCAACGTGGCGAATCTTAGTGATACTTGTAGTATGCATTAGATGCGAGAGTTCAGAGATAGGAACTAGCCCTGCTTTTGGTGTTGCTATCTT
>JAQUFE010000035.1 GCA_028684815.1 Sulfurimonas sp. | reverse complement strand
GAGACGCTAAAGTCTATAAACATAAGCTCTGCATCTTCGTTTCCATATCCACTCATGCTCTGTTTTCTGGACTTACTTAAATCGCAAAGATGACAAGATGCTATGTTTTTTGATAGCTCTTTTAGTGTTGTAGGTTTCTCATGTTTGCTTGCTTCATTTACAAAAAAAGGGTCTGTATAAGTAAATCCGAGGGCTTTTAAACGGTAGAGATTTTGGAGGAGGACTAGGTTTTGAAAAGATTTCACACAAATACCCACTAGATAAATTTCTATTAGTATAGTAAAAGAGTTGTTAAAATCTACTTTGGAGTTTTATTTATGCTAAAATAAGTGACTTTAAAAGGACGAAATATAGCTATGAATAATAAAAAAAATATTTTAAATATATATAACTTTAAATTACTATCATCAACCGAAGTTAGCTCTACTGTTAAACAAATCATAGATATAAATAGCAAAAATTTACTAATACATATATCATCCTACATGCACAATACAGTTTTAGTCCAAAACCTCAAGCTTGAACTAAGAAAAAAATTTCCAGAAGTTAAAATCGTTATGTTTAAGCATTCATATAAAACTTTAACCTCTGTAGTTGTTTATGAGCTTGATGGCAACTTAGAGGCGGAGCGTTTTAGCGATGAGGCTTTAAGAGAGATGCAGGTAAAAGACACCCAAGTAAATAACTCACTAAAAGATTGTAAAAAACAACTATTAAGTAGATACTTTACAGATCATTTAACAAATTTTCCAAACCTTTACCAACTTAGAAAAGACTTACATGATAATGATGGTTATGGACTCATCACTATATCTATAGATGATTTTGCAACTATTAACAATTTTTATGGATTTATGGTGGGTGATTATATAATTGAGCAAGTTGGTAACTATCTTTTAAAAAATATAAATAAAAAAATCTATAGAGTCTCAGGAACTGAATTTACCATATTTTTAGATGAGAATCTGCCTTTTTATGATCTAAAAGACTATCTTAGTAGACTTTACGAGAAGATAAAAAACATAACAATTTTTTATCAAGAAAATGAGATAAATGTAAGCCTAACTCTAGCATCTTGTGTAAATATAAATCAGGATAATCTCTTTTCAAAGATATCTATGGCTTTAAAATATGCAAAAGACAATAGACTTCCATTTTGGATATATGAAGATAGAATGAAGTTTGAAAATGAGTATGAACGAAATCTCAGCACTTCAAATATGGTTAGGTATGCAGTTGAGAAAGAAAATATCGTGCCATATTTTCAGCCTATCATGGATAACAAAACACAAGAGATAAAAAAGTATGAGTGCTTAGCAAGACTTTTAGATGGTGAAGGAAATATCATCTCTCCTGCACTTTTTTTGCCTATTGCTAAGCGTATAAAAGTTTATAACTATGTCACACAAATCATCATTAACAAATCATTTGAAGTATTTGAAGAGACTAACTTTGAGTTTTCCATCAACCTCTCTATGGAAGATATCATAAATAGTGAAATGTTTAATTTTATACTCAACAAACTAAAACATAGTAAAGCCTCAACTAGAGTTATCTTTGAAATAGTAGAATCTGAAGCTATACAAGACTTCAACAAGATATCTCGCTTTATACATGAGATAAAAAGATATGGAGCAAAAATTGCCATCGATGACTTTGGAGATGGTTACTCAAACTTTGCATATCTAACCAAAATGAGTGTTGATTATATAAAGATAGATGGCTCTCTTATACAAGATATAGACACAGACAGAGACGCTTACTTAGTTGTTGAGACCATAGTCGGTTTTGCAAATAAGCTAGGCATAAAAACCATAGCAGAGTTTGTTCACTCAAGCACAGTTATGGATAAAGTTAAAGAGTTAGGGATTGATTTTTCTCAAGGCTATCACATAGATAAGCCGTGTATTCATATCTAAATGAGTTTAAAGCCTAAAAGGGCTTTTAAATTATAGTTTATGCAAATAACCCATCATCATTTATGATTGTTCTTTGAGCTGTAAGAACTACTTGGTTATCTCCAAAGGTAGCTCCTATTGGGTTGAAGATATCAAGATAAAATATCTCATCTTCTTCTACAAGGTTATCTCCAATAATTTCCACAGGAATATGTGCATAATGTTCATCAGGATAAAGCACAAGAGTCCCACTTGTTGGAATGTAGTCTTGATATGCAGTTGCTGTGCCATCTCTTGTTGTATAGTCTACGCTTAAGAACTTTTCTGGGTCATTTCGTATGCCTAAAACCTCTACTAAAAAGTAAGCAATAGTTATATCACCTTCTGAACCCTCTATAATCTCTTTTTGCACTTCTTGTGATGTTTTTGGAGCATCTGTGTAGTGTTCACGCAAACTTTGGTCTATCCACTGTTGATAGTAACTTACCTTTTGCCAAAAACCAACTTCACCAAAACTGCTGTTTATTTCGGCATCTACATCAGGATCTACATAATAATTGCTCAAACTAGCAACATAACTAGCTACTCCAGCTACCTTTTCATCAATAATTGCAGGGCCGCCGCTATCTCCTGAGGCAATCAAGCCTTCGCTACTACCAGTCCCTAAGTTAACCTTACCTATCAAATGTCCTAATGCATCATGTTCATAAGTTCCATCATCAAAATCAGCTACTAAAATAGCACTTTTAAGTGGATTCCAATACATAGAACTTCCTAGTATGTCCTTTAGTGCAGCTGCATCTGCTTCAAATCTATTTGTTACTTGCAGGCGTAAAATATCAGAGGGAATTGTTGCATCTACTACAGTAGAGCCTGTTCCAGTAGCTCCATATCCAACGGCAGTAAATTGCTTGGTCATCTCGTTACTTTCTCTATATAGCTCATAACGATACGCATCATAAGGTGCAGGCTCTCTGAGCCAGATAATTGCTAAATCATTATTGCCATCATCATCGTAATCTGGCATAATCTTTACATATTCAGAAGCGACTATTTGTCTGCCAGAAGAGGTTTGAAAAGTTACATCTGCGGATAAGCTATTGTGTGAAAAAAGATGAGCAGAGGTAAGTATAGCCATTCCTCCATAAAGCAGCGTTCCTGACCCATAATAACCACTTGAAGATACCCTAACAACCCCATTTAAGCTGCTGGCATCATCAACATAGTAGATAGGATTTTCGTATGAATCTAAGGATACAACCATGTGCATAATCTCTTTGTTTTTATATATGTGAAAATTGTAGAACAATAGGCATAAAATTTCCACTAATTATAGTTTGATAAACATAAATAAAACTATATCGTATAGTATCAAAAATTGAGTAAGTGAAGTTCCAGAATGATATTTGGACTATTGTTTTTGCTCTGAAAGTTTATTTTTCTACTGTAAGTCTTTAATGAAGTGGGTCTAAATAGGTTAATTTTCAATAGATAGACTAGAATATTGTAGTTAATTGAGTGTTCTGAACAATTTTTAAGCTAGATCCTGAATCAAGTTCAGGATGACGTGAACCCAATCATTCCGTCCGTGCCTCATCATTTTGTGTGTGTTTCGTCATTTTGTGTGTGTTTCGTCAGTTTGTGTGTGTTTCGTCATTTTATGTGTGTTTCGTCATTTTGTGTGTGTTTCGTCATTCCGTGCTTGACACGGAATCTAGTTTATAGATTAATTAGAGGGTTCAATTAAATCAAGTTATTTTGTAAATAGTATCATTAAAATGATATGAAATGTTTACAAATATAAAATTTAAGAGCCAATTAAAGCTCTTAAAAAGGTTTTAAAATTACTCAGTTACTTCTACAGTAACAGGTGTGCCTTCCCAGATGCCGTGTTTTGTACAGTATCCGTGAGCTACTAGGTTTAGTTTTTTACCAGTTGGGATGATTGTAAAAGTTGTTGTGTTGTGAGCTTTTACATTTCCTAGAGTTCCTGGTACATAAGTAGCAGTTGCTAGTTTTACTTCGCCGTTAAAAAGTGAAACACTCTCTATGTAGTGGTCAAAATCATCTGGGTGAGTATATTCGTTACCCATTTTTATAGTTACTTCAAATGGCTCACCAGCTTTTGCAGTGCTTGCACAGTGGATAAATGGAGAGTGACGGTCTATAAGATCTTTTTTAGCTTCTCTCTCAACTGTGTCTATATCAACATATTTGTTAATCTTTGGCATTTATAATTCCTTTATTTTGTTTTAATTTATGTTGCAATTGTAACTTCAAAACCATTTACTAAGATAAAAGAAGAGTTTATCAATCTTGTTTAAGAAATGTTTTATAAAAGAACTTTTTAACCAAAAAGTAGATAAAATCGCCTCAATTTAATACAAGAGAACTATTATGTTAAAACCACTACTTATCGAGATAGGCGTTGAAGAGCTACCAGCTGCTCCACTTTTAAAAGAGTTAAAAAATATTGAGAAAAAATACTTAAATATATTAGAGAAAAACTCTCTTTTAGGCGACTTTGAATTTTACTACACTCCTAGGCGTTTAGTTATTTGGCATAGAGAGTTTAACACTCATCAACCAGACAGCGTAGAAGAGTTTTTTGGAGCACCGCTTAGTGTTGCATACAGAGATGGTAAAGCAACTCCTGCGGCTGAGGGATTTGCTAAGAAGTGCGGAGTTAGTCTTAGTGAGATTGGCACTTCTACAAAGGGCGATAAAGAGGTTCTTTACTATAAAAAAGATGTAAAAGGGAAGCCATCATCAGAGCTTTTACAAGAGATAATAAAAGAGTGGATAAACTCTCTTGATTTTGGTAAATCTATGAGATGGGGAAGTTTAGAAGAGAGTTTTATACGACCAATAAGATGGATAAATGTACTTTTAAATGATGAACTTGTAGATGTTGAACTCTTTGGTGTGAAGTCTAAAAAAGAGACTTTTGTACACCGTATCTCTAGGTTTGAGTCTTTAGAAATAGCTGGTGCAAAAGAGTATTTTGAAGCACTAAAGACTGGTGGAGTTACACTCTTTCAAGAGCAAAGAAGAGAAGATATATTAAGTGATTTTGCAGCATTAGAGAAAGAGTACAACATAAACATAGATGCTGATGAAAGTTTGCTTGATGAGATAGTAGCCATAACTGAGCATCCTAAAGCACTTTTGGGCTCATTTGATGAGGAATTTTTAAGACTTCCTCCTGAAGTTATTATCACTTCTATGAAAGAGCATCAGAGATATTTTGCAGTCTTTAAAGAGGGCAGGCTCTTAAATAAGTTTGTGGTTGTCTCAAATGCACTTACAGATGATTACAAAAAGGTAGTTGAGGGAAATGAGAGAGTTCTTCGTCCTCGTTTAGCTGATGGACTCTTCTTTTATGATAATGATATAAGAGAGGGTTTAAGTACAGATGGGCTTGAGAGAGTTGCATTTTTTAAAGGTCTTGGAAGTGTAAAAGACAAGGTAGAAAGAGAAGCGAAAATTGCAAGTGCACTCTTTGATAACTACAGAGTAGATGCTAAAAAAGAGGATTTAGTGCGAGCTATATCTTTGGCTAAAGCGGATCTTACAAGTGAGATGGTTTATGAGTTTACAGAGCTTCAAGGACTTATGGGATACTACTACGCGCTAAAGCAGGGTGAGAGTAGTGAAGTTGCAACTGCTATAAAAGAGCAGTATTTACCAGATGGTGAAGATAGTGATTTGCCATCAACTCCTATGAGTGCGATAGTTGCAATGAGTATCAAGCTTGACACTCTTTTAGCGCTCTTTAGTGTAGAAGAGATACCAACAGGTTCAAGAGACCCTTTTGCTCTTCGTCGTGCGGTAAATGGCATTATAAGAATCACTAAAGAGTATGGCTTTGAGTTTGATATAGTAAAGAGTGTAAAAGAGTTGGCATCTATATATGCGCCGATAGATATGCAGAAACTAGAGAGCTTTTTTCTTGAGCGTATCAAACAGTACTATAAGGTAAATCCTTCTATAGTTGAAGCTGTTATTGCATCTGGTGAGAGAGAAATAGTTGCTATGGGTAAAAAGATAGAAGCACTTGATAATATCGTAAGTTCAGAGGGTTTTAGTGAGTCTTTTTCTACATTTAAAAGAGTTGCAAATATCACTAAAGATATAGACTTGAGCCAAGAGATGAGTGTAGATGCGAAGCTTTTTAAAGAAGATGCAGAGAGTAAACTTCACGATGCTTACAAAAAAGTAATCGCTTGTACATACGACTCTTATGAAGAGGAGCTAGATGCACTACTTGGATTAAAACCAGAGCTTGATAAGTTCTTTGAAGATGTAATGGTAAATGCTGATGATGAAGCTATAAAAAACAATAGAAAATCTTTGGTAGCATCTATATATAAAAGTATCCTAAAGATTGCAGATATAAAAGAAGTAAGTCTGTAGTTTTAAAAGGTTTTTCAATTGAATGCTATAAACAACTGAGCGCTCTGAACAATTATTAAGGTAGATCCTGAATCAAGTTCAGGATGACGTTTGTCTCGTCATTCCGTGCTTGACACGGAATCTAGTTTATAGATTAATCAGAAGGTTCAATTTAACAAAATTTTATAATATAGCTATTGCAACATTACTAAAAAGTGAGATATAATGCAAAAAAAATTATTTAATAATGGTGCAAAATGGTTGTAAAAAATCTTTTATCTTTTCTCTTAGTTCTCTTTTTTACTGGATGTATGCAAGCGTACAGCACAACAAGCAGTGAGCGCTTCGATGCATTAAATAAGCAGATAGCTGGTTTAGAACAAAACATAGATCAAAAATTAGATACGAAACTAGAAAAACATGAAAAAGATTATCAAGGTTTATTGGAAGCTTCTCTTTTACAACAAGCTCAAGGATTTGAGTCTTTTAAAAATGAATTGGTACTTTTAATTAAAGATACAAAATCTGCCCAAACTGCAAAACCTGTTGAGCCAAAAGTTACAAAAACTAAGAAAAACCCTATAGTAGTCCAAAAAATAGTAACTCCTCTTAAAGAAAAATTAGTAGTTGGAAGTGTTGAAAGAGTGCATATCTATCCCTCTAACTTTGTTATGGAAGCTAGAATAGATACAGGTGCTGAGACATCCTCAATAGATGCAAGAGAGATAACAAGGTTTGAGAGAGATGGTAAGAAATGGGTGCGATTTACTTTACTAGATAGACAAACAGGCACAGCACATATTATGGAGCGTAAAGTAGTCCGTGTTGTTAGGATTTCACAATCTTCGCTTGAACAAGATTATGAAAAAAGAGTAATAGTTACACTTGAAATAACTATTGGTGAAAAAAGAGAGTTAAGTGAATTTACTCTTTCAAATAGAGAGCATATGAAATATCCAATATTGATAGGACGTAGTGCACTTCAAGATGTTATGGTTGTTGATGTTAGTGGAGAGTATCTAGCTCCACTCGTTGTACAAAAAAGTCAAAAAAAATGATATCTAAAAATTCCCTATATATATTTGCGCTTTTTTTAGTACTTCTAGGTATTTTTATAGCCATAATGAGACATGAGCAGACGCAGATTCCTTTTTTGGCAAGTGAGAAAAAAGATGTTTGGATGGTTGAAGCAAGAGTAGAATTTAATGCACAAAACAACACACCCATAAGTGTAAACCTATCTCTACCTGAAGATACTATGGGTTATAAGCTCTATTTTGAGCAGAGTGTTTCAGCTGGATATGGTTTTAATATGATGCAAAAAGATGGCATCAAGCGTGGAGAATGGAGCATTCGCCAAGCAAAAGGGAAACAAACACTCTACTACAAAGCACAAATTGTTCAAGATTTTACAGATGATATGCCTTTAAATAAAGTTGATGCAAAGCTCAATACTAAAGATGATATTATTTGGAATGCCTCTGAGCAAGTTGCTGCAAAAGAGATACTAGACTTCGCATACGCAAAATCGAGTAACAATATCACTTTTACAAGAGAACTTATAAAAACCATTACAGATTTAAAGAAAAGAAAAGATAGCTCTCTACTTCTACTTAAGCATAGCTATATAGATGTACTTAGTAAACTTTTAACAGATGCAGGAGTAGTTCACAGAGTATCACTCGCACTAGAGCTAGAAGATGCTAGGCGTAATCAAGCACTTACTCCTGTTATAGAAGTCCTCGATAAAGATGAGTGGATATTGTTTGATCCTACTAATATACTTCAAGAGGAAAACAAAAATTTCTTTTTGTGGACGAGAGGTGGAAAATCACTTATAGATGTTGTAGGTGGAACCAACGCTACAGTGAAATTTTCAATGGTAAAACAAAATATGCCAGCATTAGAGTTAGCAAAGGCTCATTTTGATGAGAGTGGATTTGGGATTTTTAGTGTTCATCGTTTGCCAATAGAAGAACAAAGTATCTTTAAAATGCTTCTACTTTTACCTATAGGAGCACTCATAACTGTTTTTATGCGCCTTCTTATTGGTGTAAAAACCTCTGGAACATTTATGCCTGTGCTTATTGCTATGGCTTTTTTACAGACATCACTTTTTTTAGGACTACTCAACTTTGTCGTTCTTGTTGCCATCGGTCTTTTGCTTAGAGGATATCTCTCAAATCTTAACCTTTTACTAGTCTCTAGGATTGCTACCATTATAGTTATTGTTATATTTTTAGTCGCATTTATGACTCTTATAGGATATGAGATGGGATTTAACACTGGGATGAGTGTAGCATTTTTTCCTATAATCATCCTTGCATGGACGATAGAGAGAATGTCTATACTTTGGGAAGAAGAGGGCGCTAAAGAGGTTCTAACACAAGGAAGTGGAAGTCTTTTAGTTGCAGTTTTAGCTTATATGGCGATGGTAAACGGTTATGTTGCACATCTATTTTTTAACTTTCCAGAACTTCATCTCATAGTCATTGCACTTATGATTTTAATGGGACGATATACTGGTTACAGGCTTTTAGAACTCCGTCGTTTTCGTGAGTTTAAAACAATTGTATGATAGATTTTATAAGCCCTTTTGCACTTAGAAGAAGTGGGATTTTAGGGATGAATAGCCGCAATATCGAGTTTATTAGCCGCTATAACGACCGCAAGCTTTTTCCTCTTGTAGATAATAAGCTTCAAACGAAACTCCTAGCACAAGAGTATGGCATAAACACTCCTGAGCTTCTCTTTGTTGTACGATATCAGCGAGATGTTTATAAGCTTTTAGAAAAACTAAAAGATATCTCCTCTTTTGCCATAAAACCAGCATGTGGTTCGGGTGGTAAAGGGATTTTGGTTATTAAAGGCAGAGAGGGTGATGGCTTTATTAAATCTAGTGGTGTAGTTATTGGGCTTGAAGAAGTGACAAGACATGTTACAAATATTTTAGCAGGGCTTTACTCACTCTCTGGAGATCAAGATGTTGCTCTTGTGGAGACTTTGATAGAAGCAGATGCTGTGTTTGATGACTACTCTTATCAAGGTGTTCCAGATATTCGCATCATAGTTTTTCAAGGCTATCCTGTGATGGCTATGCTTCGTCTCTCTACAAAAGCATCAGATGGTAAGGCAAACTTACATCAAGGAGCTGTTGGTGTTGGGCTTGATATTAAAACAGGCAAACCAATAAATGCTGTAATGAATGGCGTAAAAATCCTTACACATCCAGATACAAACCATAGTTTTGATACTATAAAAATAGACAACTGGAAGGAACTTTTGCTCTTAGCATCTAGCTGTTACGATATGACAAATCTTGGCTATTTAGGCGTAGATATAGTACTCGACAAAAACAAAGGCGCTATGATTTTAGAACTAAATGCAAGACCTGGACTCTCCATACAAGTAGCCAACTCAAAAGGCTTACTTCCACGGCTTAGAGAGATAGAAAAAGTAGCTACTAAAAGAGCAAATCTACAAAAGAGAGTAGATTTTGTTCTTGGTTTTGAGAATTTTTAATTATAGTTTTTGAACCTTTGGCGGGATAGTTTTAAAGGCCTCTTTAAAGCCTTTTGCTCTTACTTCTTTTGCTTTTCCTAGAGCTAGCGGAGATAAGAAGTAGCCAATATCTAGGGCTTCTTGCTCATCGTGGTTGTTATCATACATAAAGACTATAGTTTTATCTAGCTTTTGAACTTGAGCAGATAAGGCCCTTACATATGTGATGATAGCTTTATGATGTCTGTCATGCTTGTGACCAGAACCAAAGAACACAAACTTACCGCTAAGTCTGATGTTGGGAATGTCAAGATAGTTTAGCTTTTTATCATATCTTGTAAACTGATCTGAACTAAACTTATCCAAATCAGCATCAAAAGCTTCCAAAATAGGTGTTGGTTCTATGTTTTCTCTGTTGAGTGAGAAGAGGTACTTTATCTCTACAAGTTTAGAAGGATATACTTTTTTTAGACCAGCATTTATGACATAACTCATAGGATATTCATTTATTTGAACAAACTTATCATAACTCTCAAAGCCATCTTCTTTTAAAAACCTGCTTGGTTTAAATCCTACAGGACTTGTCTCAGGGTTGTAAAGTATGATAGTTCCAGCCACACTTTTTCGCTTGTTTTTAAGCAGAACCTCTAACTCATCTATAGTGATTTTATCTTCATCACTCTCATTAAAATATATATATTGTTCTACTAAGTAGTCCATATCGAAGTTTGTTGAGTACTTTCCAAATATCTGCATCTCTATTAATCCTTATAATTATCGAAATTGTACTTAATTTTGTTTAAAATCTCTCTATAATTTGTTTTGAGATAGAATCTTAACCATGATTTATATAATTTTTTTACTCTTTACACTCTCTATCATCATCTTTATGCTTTACCAGTTACAGTATTTTGTTCTTTTTTCTCCTAGGTATTTTCGAGGACAGGTGTGTGATGAGAGATGTGAGATACTTAGTATAACGAGTGATGATGGAGTTGAGCTTGAGGGTGCTATATATAGACGTGAAGATGCAAAGAGCATAGTTTTGTTTTTTGGTGGTAGAGAACAAGATAGTGTAGGGCTTATAAACAGACTTGCACAGAGGCATAAAAATAGTACCATTATCACTTTTAACTACCGCTCTTACGGAAGAAGTAAAGGCTCTTTAAATGAGCAAAATATCTTTAGTGATGCTTTAAAAATATCTCAAATAGTATATAAAAACTATGGAAGTTTTTATATACTAGGTTACTCTTTAGGTGCTAGTGTTGCTCTGTATGTAGCGAGCAAGATAGAAAGTAGGGGAGTTGTTTTAGTTGGTGCTTTTGACTCCTTGGCATCTTTAGCAAAGCAGAAGTTTAGAGTTAATATCTCATGGTTTTTAAAGTACACATTTGACAATATAGGGTTTCTTAAATCCGTAGATGCAAAGGTATATATCTTTGCATCTACAGCTGATGAAGTAGTGAGTGGTGAGAGTTCTCAAAACTTAAAAAAGGGTGTAAAAAATCTAGGTTTTTTTAAAAATGTTGAGGGTTTAAGTCATAGAGAATTATTTTGGAGTGATGAAGTATGCCAAGATATCAACGAAATTTTAAAGTAAGGTAAGCTTTAGTATTTTACTTTTGCTAAATAAAGTCCATTACTAGGTGCTGGTTTTAATTTGTACTTTTTTTTGCAAGATAAGGACTCTGTAATCTCATCCCTTTGTAGCTTTAAAAGTGCGGCTACCATAAGACGGATTTGACTTCTTAAGTATCCATTTGCTTCAAAGTGTAAAATTATAAAACCTTTGTGCCTATATGCAAAAGCTCTATAAACCTCTCTAATGCTACTCTTTGTATCACTTCCCAGCTTCATAAAATTAGCAAAATCGTGCCTTCCCTCATAAAGTTTTATATTTTCTTCTATCTTTATAAAATCCAATGAGTCTATAAAAGTTACAAAATCATTTTCAAATGGATTGCTCTTAGCTGCTTTTATAAGATATCTATAGACTCTTTTTTTAGCGCTATATCTTGCGTGAAAAGTATCATCCACTTTTTTTAAATTCCTAATTAAGATGCTAGGAGGGAGCATGGAGTTTAAAACTCTTTTGAGTTTTTCTAAGTCTTGCCAAAATTGTGGTAAATCAACATGGCAAACTTGTGCAGTCGCATGAACTCCTTTGTCAGTCCTCCCAGATGCAACAATCTTAGACTCAATCCCTAGCTTAAAAAGGAGGGTTTCTAAAACACCAACTATAGTGTTTTTAGAACTTTTTTGTGCTTGTGAACCCAAAAAATGAGTTCCATTGTAAGAGAGAGTTATAGCGCAACGCATAGAGAATTTAAAACCTAGCTAAAATAGTTTTTCTATATATGGCATAAGTTACTATTAGCCAAGTAAGAGAAATAGCCGGGATAGTGTAGTAACCAAGAGCTTTTTGAAGCCATAGTGTAGCCCCATAGTAGAGAACTACATTTATAAAAAGATAGAGATATAGCTTGCTTTTTTGGTGTCTTGCGTGGACTATTCCAATGCTTGCAACTAAAAACAGAGTAACAATAGGGAAGATACTTAAAAGAGTATTTGTTATCAACTTATGCTTCTTTTTCCCTTTCCACTCATCAGAAAACCAGTACTCTAGTGGTGTCTCATAAGCTGATAAGTATGTAGTGATAGTGTCGTTTATATACATAGTATCAAAATCAATCTGCGAAAATTTTTCTTTAGAGTAGCTGTAACCCTCTCCATCAATTAGTTTTAGCCTAAGCACCCCAGCGCTATTAATAATCTCAGCCCTTTTGGCACTAATGATGATTTCTTCTTCTATGTTTTTGTTAAAGAGAATAACATCTGAGTAGGTCTCATCTTGATTATCTCCTCCTATATATAAGAGCCAACTACCAAAACTATGCCCAAATTCTGATGCACTTAGGTTGAACTTCGCTTCACTTTTTTTGTAAGTTATAAAGTGACTTGAGAGTATATCTGTATGGGGAATGAGTACAAGAAAGTTAAAGGAGAGTAATGCACTTAAAATAATCGCGGGTTTTAAAAGTATCTTTAATATAAATTTTGGATGGATGCCAAGAGAGAAAAGCACCACAATCTCATTGTCAGTTGAGAGTCTAAAAAGCGAAAGAGAGGCTGCTATGAAAAAGGTTACAGGAAGAGTGTAAAATAAAATTTCAGGAACTATAAAAAGGAAGAGTTTTGTCATATCCCAGATGCTAAGCTGTATGACGGCTGTATATGTTGCTAACTTGATCATAAAAACAACTGTTGCTATGGCAAACAGAGGCATAAACATAGATAAAAAAAGTATATAAAAGTTGTCGTTGATGTAGTTTCTTAGTTTATGCATATTAGTAATTTGCCTCGATATAAGCTGAAATAGGAGAGTCAAAGATATAGACTACAAACGCTGCTAGCGCTAAAAATGGAACAAAGGGGACTCTTTGCTCTTCTGCACTTCTTCTTAAGAGTAAAAGCATTACAGGAAGGGCTAAAAGAGCTGATAAAAAGATAGCAACAAGGGCTAGTTTAACTCCAAGTAATGCTCCTATAGTAGCCGCTATCATAATATCTCCCTCGCCCATAGCCTCGACAAATGGAGTTCTATCATAAAACTTGTTCCATGAGGTTTTACTCTTTTGC
Organism: Sulfurimonas sp.; assembly: GCA_028684815.1. Lineage (GTDB taxonomy): Bacteria > Campylobacterota > Campylobacteria > Campylobacterales > Sulfurimonadaceae > Sulfurimonas. Next base: position 6,720 of record JAQUFE010000035.1, on the reverse strand, counting down.
GCTGCTCTATAAATGGATGAAGTGAGGTAATATGAAAGTGCAAATCTTAGCAAGGTAAAACCACCTCCAAAGAGTAGGGCATTTTGTAGATTTAAAAGCATTCCATCAAGATTCCATGTACCAATTATTGCAAAAAATAGAGCGACCAAGTTTAGTGAGTCTGGAACCATTTTATAACGAAAATCTATCATTGCAAGAGCTAGTAACATTAAAAAACTAAGGGCTATAAAAAGGGCTGGGAGAGAAAGCGTAAACTTAGATGCAATGACTAAAAAAATAAGTCCAGAGATTAACTCAATGGCAGGATATTGCAAAGATATCCGAGCGTTACAGTAAGAGCATTTGCCTCTTAAAAATATCCATGATATGATTGGGATATTATGCCAAGGTTTTAGTAGATTATTGCAACTATAACAATGAGATGCACCAAAGACAATGCTCTCATTTTGTGGGATTCTAAGTATGATTACATTCAAAAAAGAGCCAAAAAGTAGGCCTAGGATAAATGCAACTAAGAGCATTATAGCCCTCCAAAACGGCGCTGTATTTTAGTAAAATTTTTTATAATTTTCTCTAACTCTGTAGTTGTAAAATTTGGCCAGAGCGTATCTGTAAAAAAGAGTTCTGCATAAGCTGATTGCCAAAGCAAAAAGTTAGAGAGCCTTTTTTCTCCACCTGTTCTTATTAAAATATCAACACTATCTTTACAATCAAGTGCATTTGATAGCATCTCCTCTGTGATATCTCCCTCATACTCTTTAAGCCTGTTTGCGGCTCTTAGTATCTCATCATGTGCGCCATAATTTAGTGCTAAAGATTGTATAAGTCCATCACAATGAGCAGTCTCTTCTTTTACGTTTTGTATAGTTTTTTGAAGTGATTTTGAAAAGGCTCTTGTGTCGCCTATTGGCTCAAAGCGTACGTTGTTAGCTAGATATGTTATGAGCTCATCTCTTAAGTATCTCTCCAAAAGTTTCATTAAAAACTCAACTTCTAGGCGAGGTCTCTTCCAGTTTTCAGTTGAGAATGCATAAAGAGTAAGTCTCTCTATATCTTCATCTTTTGAGCAATATGCAGTTATCTCTTTTACAACTTTTGCACCAGCTTCATGCCCTTTTACTCTTTTTTTACCGCTACGCTCTGCCCAACGGCCATTCCCATCCATAATGATAGCTATATGCTTTGCCCTGTTCATATTAGAGCTCTTTTGCATAGTCTAAGATTTCAAAAGCTAGACTTAGTTTGTCATTTGGTGTTAGGGACTCTATAGCGTTTGGAGTTATAAAATCTATCTTATTTGTATCACTTCCAAAGCTTGATGAGTCTTTTAGTATGTTTAAACAGACTGCATCTACACCTTTGCTATCTATCATGTTTGAAGCATTTTTTAGAGCCTCATTAGCATCTAGTTCAGCTTTAAAACCAATGGTAGTTATATCTGTTTTGTCTATAGATGCTATGATATCAAGGTTTTGTTTTAACTCTAATGAAAATTCTTCGCCTAAAGAGGCTTTTTTAAGTTTGCCCTCTTGGGGATGTTTTACTACATAGTCACTAACAGCTGCAGCCATAAAAAGATATGGTTTTTTTTGTATCAAAGATATCGCATCATCACTCATAAGAGATGGTTTTGAGAGCTTCCCTTTTTTTGCTATGCGGATAGAATCTACAAGATACTCTAGCATCTCAGCTGAACTCTCTACATCTATAGTATGCATCTCTTTTGGAATGTTTGGCTCAAACTTTGAAGATATAAGGTTTACATCTGCACCTCTGCAATAAAGGGCAGTGGCAAGGGCTGAAGCCATTTTTCCACTTGAGAAGTTTGAGATAAATCTTACATCATCTATCTTCTCAATAGTTCCGCCACCTGTAACTATAACTCTTCTATCCTGCCAAAAATCATCTTGAAGCAAGATTTTTGCACTATGCCAAAAGATATCTAAAACATCAGCCATAGCACCATCTCCAACAGTTCTACAAGCTAACTCTTTTGTTTGAGTATCTACTATAGAGTAGTTTGCGATACAAAGCATCTTAAGATTTGCCTTTGTAAAAGGACTCTCAAGCATATTAGTGTTTGCTGATGGAGCTATAATTTTTGGTTTAGCAAATGCCAATGCACATTGAAGCAGCATATTGTCAGCAATACCGTTAGCAAGCTTTGCAATGGTGTTTGCAGTTGCAGGTGCAATAACAAACAGATCTGCCCATTGAGTTGTTTTTATGTGGTTGTGTTCATCCACCCATGACTCATTTGTGTCATCTAAAACTTTGTTTGTTGAGAGTGTCTCAAAGCTAAGTGGTGTTACAAATTTCTTAGATGCCTCACTCATCACCACTTTTATCTCGGCTCCAGCTTTTACAAAGAGTCTAACAAGTTCAAGTGATTTATAAACGGCAATAGAACCAGTCACTCCTAAGAGTATCTTTTTGCCTTTTAGTAAGTGTGGGGGAATAAGCATAAACGAGCCTTCGTCAAAATATTTATGGATTATACCAAATTTATCAAGGAGAAAATTTATATATTGACACATATCAAGCTAAATATTACTATCTTTGATAAGATTACAACTTATAATAAATAAAAGGAATTTTTATATGAAAGCTATACTATACATAGTGTCTCTTAGCTTAGCACTATTTGCAAACAGTGCCGACCTTGCTACATGCCAAAAGTGTCATCCAACGATAGTGCAGGAGTTTGAATCCTCTATGCATAAAAAATCTTCTATATATGAAGATAAGATTCATAAAGCAGTCTGGGATAAACACCCTTTAAAAGCTAAAAACGATTACACTTGTGCAAAGTGTCACACGCCAAATACAACAGATGGACAAGCTCACAAAGAGGGCATTACTTGTCTAAATTGTCACACAATTACAAATGTTGAAAAACATGCAAAGTCAAACAAAAATATCTATTCAGAAAAAGATAAAACATTTTACTCAGCAGAGAAGGGTAGAGAAGATGAAATAGTTAAGCATGAAACAACAAGTTCTTGGTGGGGGAACAAGACTACAGTTGGCTCAGCTTATCATGATATAGACTATACTAATGAGTCTTTTTACAATGGTCAAATGTGTATGGGATGCCACTCACACAGACAAAACTCGCATGAGTTTAATGTTTGTAGCATAGAAGAAGATGGCGCAAAAGATAAAGAGACAAACTGCATCTCTTGTCATATGCCAAAGATAGATGGAACTGCAACGACTGTAAGAAAGAGTAAACAACACGCTTATCATGGCTTTGCAGGGGCAAGAGTAAAGCCTGAGATGCTAAGCCAATATGTTGAGCTTGAAGTTAAAAAGTCTGCAAATGGTTTTGAAGTGACTGTTGAAAATAAAGCTCCTCATGACCTTATGACTCACCCTCTAAGAGTTGCACAACTAAGAGCTACACTCATTAGAGATTCTAAGCATACTGAGTTAAAAACACATACATTTGTAAGAGTTATAGGAACTGATGGCAAACCATCTATGCCATGGTTAGCAACTGAAGTTGTAAAAGATACTATGCTAAAAGCTAATGAAAAAAGAGTTATAAGCTTTGATGATGCCCTTAAGAGTGGTGACAAAGTAGAAGTAAGTCTAGGTTTTTATCTTGTAAACCCAAAAGCGGTAGAGAATCTAAATCTACAAGATGAAAAAGAGCTAACAAAATTTACTACTCTTAAGATTAAACACTTTAACGTAGAGTAGTCCAAATAAAGCAAGGCAATAGTTTCTAGCCTTGCTTTTTTATTATAAATCTACAAAAAAACTTCCCAACATCCACATCTAAAGCTTTAGAAATTTTATATAGATACTCTAAGGCAAACTCAATAATAGTACAAAAATCAGATTAAGCTAAAAGTTAATATTAAATTGAATGTTCTGAACAATTATTAAGTCGGATCCTGAATCAAGTTCAGGATGACGCTTGTCCTGTCATTTCGTTATTAGGTTGGATCCTGAATCGGGTTTGGGATGACGCTTGTTCAGTCATTTCGTTATTAGGTTGGATCCTGAATCGAGTTCAGGATGACGCTTGTTCAGTCATTTCGTTATTAAGTTGGATCCTGAATCAAGTTCAGGATGACGCTTGTCCTGTCATTTCGTTATTAAGTTGGATCCTGAATCGAGTTCAGGATGACGAGTGTCCCGCGTCATTTCAAACGTGTCTCGTCATTCCGTGCTTGACACGGAATCTAGTTTATAGATAATCAAAAGGTTGAAATTAATTATTTTATAATATAATCGTTATGTCATATTGTAAATGAAAATTATTTCTGAGTATTAAATTTTGTGTATCACAAAAATAAATATTTAGATAAAAGATAAATAAATTGCTTGTAAAATAAAAATCCACTCAGATGAAACCAATAGCTAAATCTAATTGGTATCTCATCTTTAATGCCGCGGACACTTCAAGCAAAAAATTCTTTTTATTCATTAGATAAACTACTATTAGAGGTAAAAATGGCCGAAGATAATATGAAAACTTTTATATGTGCTATTGACTTAGAAACAAATGAGATTTTATATGTAGATGAGAGATGCATGAAAAAAATTGCCAATTCAGCAGAAAAAATGCCTTGTCCTTTCTGTCCGCTTGGGCAATATATAAAAACTTACTCTTTACGAATGGGGACTGCATTTAAGTTGAAAAATAAAAAATGATATAAAAAACAGAAATCTTTATAATATGTAAACATCTTGCAAAAGGCTTAGTTTAGAATATTTGGTTTATAAGATTATCGTTTAAAAAATATTTAAGACTTCACACATACGGATATATCTATATGTGTGTGCTAGTCCTAATGAACTTTTATGAGTGTAATTCTAAAGTCAAAAGAAAACTAGGGGCTAGAAAAAGCAGAAGAGATATCTTCAAATATCTATCTATTTACCACTTTTTGTAGGGTCTAGTTCATTTACAACTAAGTCTAAAATCTCAAAGAGTTTTTCACTCTCACTTTCCATATTTTTGAAGTTATCAATAATATTATTTTCAATATCTGTTTCAAAGATAGTACTTTGACCCATTAGCTCTATGTTTTTGATAACATTTGAGTGGACTTTTGAGTGAGGTGCATCTATAGCTGTGTAGTTTCTAGTGTGACCATATCTCTCTTTACCTTCTGATAAATACCACTTACCTAAACGGCATCCTCTGTGGTCTCCAAATTCGGCATTGACCTTGTTGGATAAGACTGAAGTATAAGCGTTTGATTTAAATAAGATATGATCTATTTTTACAAGAACCATAAATAGTGAATCTCGGATAAAACGAGCATATTCAGCTGAACCTTGTGCATTTGTCTGAAACTGCTTAAGTGTTACTGCAAAGTCATCTATAGTGCTAGTAACATTTTGTGAGATGTCTGCTATCTCTTGTGAGTTTGACTGAATATCCTGTGTCTCTTGTTGAAGAGTTTGGATGGTTATAGATATCTCTTGAGTTGATTTTTGAGTTCTCTCAGCGAGCTTTCTCACTTCATCAGCAACCACTGCAAATCCGCGTCCATGTTCACCAGCTCGTGCCGCTTCAATTGCAGCATTTAAGGCGAGTAGGTTTGTCTGTTCTGCGATGTCTTTTATAATATCTGCTATGGCTGATATCTCTTTTGATCTCTCTGAGAGAGAGTCTATGTTGTTGCTTGTTGCTTCTATCTTATGACTAAGGTCACCAAATAAACCAAGTACGCTTTGCATAGTCTCAAGACTATTGTTCGCTTCTTGTGAAGTTTGTCCTGACATCTGGGAGATTTTGTTTACTTCTTCTGAGTTATTTAAAAGGTTTTGTTGGATAATAGTTAAACTATGAGAGATTCCACCACCTAAATCATGTAGTTTTTCACTAAAGTTACCCCTTACTTGCGCTCTATATCCATCTTCTATAGTTTTTACAGAGTTGTTTATGGCTTGGGTAGCTTTAGCAAGAGCAGGGTTAAGTCCAGTTGCATCCGCATAGTAAGATTTTGAAGTATCTTCTGCTATTTGAATAGCTTTTATAGTCTCTTTCATATAGTGTTTTAACTGTTTTATCATAGAGTTAAACTCAACTCCAAGGTTATATATCTCAGCTTTACCCATCTCTGGAGCTACTACTTCAAAGTCTCCATGGCTAAGTTTTGTCATAGAATCGGTAGTCTTCTCAATAGCCTCTTTTAGTAGAAGTAACTGAGAGCGAAGATATAGTGCCAAGAGCACATGTACTATTACAATTACTATCATAAGGATAGAGAAGTCAAACATCAAAATTTCTAAAGCAAAGCCTAAAGCAAAAAGGATTAATTGCAGAGTGTTTGAATGTACAGAGTTTTGTAGAGTTGAGTTGTTCATATTTTTCCTCGATATGTGAGAGTTGATTTGCTTAAAAATGAATTGTATCTAAAAAAAGTTATATAAGTTTTATAAATCATTTATTTTTAAAAAATTTGTAATAAAAATCTTTAACAAGCCTTAATTTAGGGCGACTAATGGCTAAAACACCACTTTGTATTTTGGCTCCTATGACTGTAGTTCCAGCTGCAATCATTACATCATCTTCAATCTCAACTGGTGCAATGAGTTGTGAATCACTTCCAATAAAAACATTTTTACCAATGATGGTTTTATACTTGTTTACTCCATCATAGTTGCAAGTAATAACACCAGCACCGATATTTGTACCCTCACCAACCTCTGCATCTCCAATATAGCTTAGATGCCCAGCTTTAACGCCTATAAGTG
>JAQUFE010000078.1 GCA_028684815.1 Sulfurimonas sp. | reverse complement strand
AGAGATGCGCGACCTTAAAGTTAAAATGAAACTCTCTCCTATGACAGACATTATCAAGGGTAAAAAAATCATTGTAATTGATGACTCAATCGTTCGTGGAACCACTTCAAGAAGAATAGTTAGAATGCTGAAAGAAGCTGGGGCTAGCGAAGTTCATATGCGCGTCTCCTCTCCTCCAACTACAGATCCATGCTATTATGGTGTAGATACTCCAAACAAAGATAAGTTAATTGCTGCGAATATGAGCGTGGATGAGATATGCAAGTTTATTGGAGCCGACTCACTCGCTTACCTAGATGAGGCAGCACTACTAAGAAGCGTAAACGCTAAAGAAAACAACTACTGTACAGCCTGCTTTACTGGCAAATATATCGTTTAAAATCACACCAATGTTTTAATATATAAGAGCCTTAACAAAGGCTCTGTGATGAGAAGGAAAATGAAAGTGCAACAAATCTATACATTTGGCAACTATTTGAAATCCAAATATGGATGCAAAGTTTATAAAGTTGGCATAAATATTTCTGGTTTTACTTGCCCAAACATAGATGGGACAGTTGCAAAAGGCGGCTGTACTTTTTGTCAAAATGACTCTTTTAGCGCAAGTACTGGGGAGACTCAAGAGTTAAAAGGCTTTCATCTAAATCTAACATCTGCACAAAATCCAAACCTAGATAAACAACTCCTACAACTCCAAACTCAGTTTGAGAGCATCTCTAAGAGACAAAAAGATGAGTATGGGGCTGAGAAGTTTATAGTTTATTTTCAATCTTTTACAAATACTTATGCGCCATTTGAAACACTAAAAGCTCTTTACGATAAAGCACTCTCATTTGAAAATGTAGTGGGGCTTAGCATTGGAACTCGCAGTGATAGCATAACTGATGAGACACTAGAGTACTTAGCAAAACTAAATAAAGACAAAGAGATTTGGGTAGAGTTTGGGATTCAATCCATCTACGATGAGACGCTTAAAAAAATCAATCGCGGACATACAAGTGAGATGAACAGAGAGTGGATAAAAAAGTCTAAAGACTTAGGCTTAAATGTTTGTGGGCATCTTATATTTGGACTTCCAGATGAGACACAAGAGATGATGCTCTCTACTGCTAAAGAGGCGTATGAATGGGGGATTGACTCTGTTAAGTATCATCCTCTGTATGTTGTTAAAAAAACATCTTTGGCAAATGACTTTATTAGAGGAAAATTCAGACCTATAAGTGAAGATGAGTATCTTGAAGTATTGGCAAAAGCCTTGCAGATGAAACCTAAAGATGTATCAGTTCAAAGAGTTACCGCTGGGATAGATGACTCATCACTGCTCGCACCTGATTGGTGCAGAGATAAAAATTCACAAATTAGAAATATAAACCAAGCACTAAAACCACTAGGGCTTAAGTATTAGTGACCTTTGACTGTAACAAAATCTGCTACACTGCTAAAGTATGGTGGCCAGTCAAAGTAGACTCTAAAAGGCTCAGCTTGTCCAGGTTTTAAATTTTTTGCAACTACAAACTCTTTTATTATAGTTTGTGGTCTATACGAGAGGTTTGCTCCACCTGTAAAAAAGCCAAAAAATCCGCTAGATTTAAAATAATTTCCACCTTTTACATTCCCAGTAGCGTGACCTTTATTTATAAGCTTTATCTCAACTATAACCTCTCCAATCTCATGATTACCATCATTTTTAACTATCCCACTATATGAGATTTTTTCCATGCTTAGTAGTCTTTTGTTCTCAACCTTAAACACAGATACCTTTTTTGTGTACTTATCTACTAAAATTATTGAAAAAACTCCCAATAGCGTGCTTATAAGAGCCGTTGATATAATTATAGGAAAAACAAGTTTTTTCTCTTTTTGCTTATATGCTGAAAAAATTCCACCTGCAAAAATCAAAATTACAATAAATAGAGCTAAATAGTGCCAATAGTTAAATAGTGTTGTTAGTTGCATTTTGCCCCGATAGTGATATTGTAATCACCTTCATAGTAGTAAGGTTCTACTATTATCTTAAACTCCCTACTCTCACCTATGTCTATATTTTGCTCTGTTATTCTGCTTGTAACTATTGGTTTAAATGAGTAGATATAGCTCTTAAAGCTATTTGTACTCACTTTTATAGCACTAGCTTTAATACTACATTTGTTAAAAAATCTCTTCGATTCATTAGTGATAAGCCCTTTAACAACTATAGCATTATTAAAGTTTAATTTTTTCTCGCTGAGTAGTTCTGTACTATGCTTATATAGATAGTTATGCATCTTAATATATCCTATGGTTGGAACTAAAAAGAGGATGCTAAAGGATAAAAGTACAACGAAAACAGCTATCGCTGTTTTTTGTCTGAGCAAGATTCCTAAAATAATTAAAAGGATAAATAGTAGAAATGAACTACCAAAGAGAATAAGATCATAAACAATAAGCTCTTTTACAAAGGTAGTTATCTGTGTTTTCATATCTCTTAGTTACTTCTTGAATTTTTTTCTGCTATCCCGCTCATATTAAATCTTCGAGATAGTTCTTGTTTTATTCGCTCTGGAGAGATATTTTTAACACCAAGAGCTACTAGCATATGGTATGTTAAATCCGCTGCTTCATATATCATCTCAGCTTCATCATCATCTTTATAAGCTAAACAAAATTCACCTGCTTCTTCTATGACTTTTTTAAGTATAGCATTATCACCTTTAGAGATTAGAGCAGCTGTCCATGAAGTGCTGGCATCTGCACTCTTTCGTTCTTGAATCGTATGGTAAAGTGTATCTATAACTCCATACATCTCTTTAGTATCAATCTCTACTTCTGTGCTAGCTTGAAGTGTTTCAAGCTCTGTAAAAAAACAACTTCTTCTGCCAGTATGACACGCTACACCCTCTTGAACTACTTTTATAAGAAGTGTGTCATTGTCACAGTCGATATAAAAAGAGTCTATCTTTTGAATATGACCGCTCGATTCGCCCTTTTTCCAGATGCGCTGTTTGCTTCTAGAGTAGTAGTGAGCTATTTTACTCTTTAGTGATAACTCTAATGCTTCTTTATTCATATAGGCCATCATCAAAACTTCGTTATTTTCAACATCTTGGACTATAACTGGCAAAAGTTCACACTTTTGCCAATCTACTCTCTTTAGAGACTCAGTAAAACTCATTACTCAGCCGTTGTTCTTTTCTTAACATCTTTTGTATCAACCCAGATATTTGGAGTTGAGCCGCCAGGTGTTAAAAATATTTTAGCATCTGTATTTACTTTTAATGCTTCGTTAAACTGACCTTGAACTTTTAACTGCTCAAGCTCTAAAAGCCTAGGAGTTAATGATTGTGCTATGAGTACGTTTGCCTTCGCTTTTGCATCTGCTTCGATAGTTACAGCATCAGCTATACCTTGAGCTTCGATTCTAGCTTTTTGAGCCACACCTTCAGCTTCTGCAGCACGTCTAAGTGCTTCTTGCTTAGCTCTAGCAACTTCTTGTTCTGCTCTTTGAACCTCTTGTTTTGCAACTTGAACGCGTTCTATTTGCTCTTTTACTTTTGTAGGAAGACCAATTTGGCGAAGTTGAACTGACTGCAAATCTGCTGGTGCATTATCAAGGCTCGAAACACTTAGTCTTACATCTTTATCTATCTCTAGAGCTATTTGATTTCTAAGTTGTGGAAGTGATTCTGCATCGTATCTACCTACAACATTACGAACAACGTCTCTAACAACAGGAGTGATAATCTTCTCTTCCCAGCTAAAGCCCCAGTTTGAAATAGTTTGAGCTGCAAACTGAGAACTTAGTCTATACTGAACAGTTAGCTCAATAGTAACAGGAAGACCCCTTTTATCCAAAACTGTAATAGCTGGTTTAGAACCTATTCCAGAACTCATTCCAGTATTAGCCTCAACAACTGTAGCATAGTTGATGATACGAACTTTAGTATCAACCACATAGACTTTTTGAATCACTGGGATTATGAAGTGAAGACCTGGTAAAAGTGCTTGATCTTGATACTTTCCATTTGTACTTAAAATTCCTCTCTCACCCTCTTGGATGATAGTAAAAGGTTTTGCTAGCACTAACAAAAGAACTACTGCGATTAAAAAGTAAGCTATGCCTGCTTTACCTCCGCCAAAGTTAAAATCTATCTTGGGGAGTTGTGGACCACCACCACCAGAGCCTCCCCCTGATTTTTGGTTAGGACCGCTACTCTGGCTTTTTTTCTTGTTAAAATAATCATTCATATCTGATGCCATTAAAATATTCTCCTCTTTCATTTTTTATTATTTCCTTTAATTTATTTTATAAATTTAAGGGAACCTTTTCCCTATTCATTTATCACGCCAAAGGAACAAGTCCCTTTGGCTACGCTCATACCCCAAGGGTACTCCGTCGTGCGCACTTGGTTTTCTTCGGCAAGAAGCCCTCGGCACTTGTGCCTCTTGTTTATTTTGATACACTTTTTGGGAGTGTGGCGAAATCTTTCTCTCTCACTCCACCTCTCCCGAGGTGGAATGCACTACGCTTCACTCAATATTAATTTACATAAGTCAAATAATGTGCATACTTCTCATTACGACCAAAGACTATATCATAATAAGCGCTTTGTAATTTTTCTGTCATTACTCCGCGAGCGCCATTGCCTATCTCTCTAGCATCTACGAGTCTAACAGGTGTAATCTCAGCTGCTGTTCCAGTTAAAAATGCTTCGTCTGCGATATAGATTTCTTCTCTAGAAATTTTACGGCGCTCAACTTTTATACCCATATCTTGTGCCATCTCTATAACTGTTTTTTGAGTTATTGAGACAAGAGCATTATCAGCAGGAGGAGTTACAAGAGTGCCAT
>JAQUFE010000077.1 GCA_028684815.1 Sulfurimonas sp. | reverse complement strand
CTTACCTATTCTAAAGACTTTAGTAACAACTCAAACCTGCTTCTAAACGGATATATTTACAAAGATGACACATCCTTTATATCGGCACCACAAACAAGAGACGGCAGCGGAGCTTTAAACCCTTCTCTAAATGATAAAGATTACACTACTGATAACGACTATGAGCAAATACAAAGGGGAATAAAGAGTGAATATAGAAGTTCATTTGATAGTTTTGCTACTCTGTTTGGTCTTGATTTAAGGTTTAATGAGTACAAAAACAAAACCTCTTATAGAGTAAATCAACCTCTAGTAAGGTACTCTCCATTTTATTCTGTAACCCCTAATTACTACTTAGCAGGTGAACCAAAGAGTAACGACACAACAGATGAGAATGTTTATGCTTTTTATGGCGAGTATAAACAAGAGATTACAAAAGATTTAAGCGTTACTGCAAACTTAAGATATGACCTTATCAAACTAGATTATGAAGATTATAAGAACAACAGCTATAAAGAAGATTTTAATGTTTACTCATACAGACTAGGAGCAAACTATAAGATAAATGAAATCTTTGACGTTTACACAAACTACTCAACTGGTTTTAGAGCACCAACAGTTACGCAACTCTATGCTGGGAGCACTAGCGCATGGGGAAACACTGCAAACAATCCTGACTTAGATCCAGAAAAGTCTTATAACTATGAGATAGGTATTCGTGCAAAGGCAAAGGGCATAAGCTATGAAGCTGCAATTTTTCAGATTGATAGAAAAGATTTTATCATGAAAACATCTGGTAACTATGGAGACACGGATACTACAGATATGTGGGACAATGTAGGAGGTGCAAGACATAGAGGTTTAGAACTCTCTGCCATAGGCAATATTGTTAAAGAGTTATCATTTAACCTTGCTTACACCTATCTTGACGCATATTATACAAAATACAATAACTTTGGTATTGATTTAGATGCTAATCCTCGTACATCAAATATTACTTTTTTTGATGCAACAAACAACCAGATTCCTAGAACTTCAAAGCATCAATTAAACCTCATCTTAAACTATATGCCGACAAAAGAGCTAAGGCTAACAACAGAGGTAAATGCAAAGTCTAACTACTACGCAGATGATTTAAACCAAATCAAAATACCAGGACATGCAACTCTAAATCTGCTAGCGAGCTATACAAATAAAATAGGCAACTATGAGTATAACCTTTTTGCAAGGGTAGATAATCTTTTTGATAAATTTTACTACAACACAGCAAGAGCAAGCGGCGACAGGAACGAAGACGGAGTATTTAACTCAGAAGATTTATCAATCACGGTAAATTCAGGGAGAGTTTACACTGCTGGATTATCAGTTAAATTTTAACTACAACATAGAGGTGAAGAGTTATGAATATAGAACTATTAAAAGATATTGTTGACTATGGAATCATTGGACTTTTAGGAGTTATGAGTTTTATGACTTTTTGGTTTTGGATTGAGAGACTCTTCTTTTATAGACAGATCAATATAGATGATTTTCAAACAAAAGAAGAGCTTGAGATTGTACTAACAAACAATGTAAATATTATCTCAACCTTTGGTTCAAATGCTCCATATATTGGGCTGCTTGGGACTGTATTTGGGATTATCATAACTTTTTATGCCATGGGTCAAAGTGATGCACTAGATGTAAAGATGATAATGACCTCATTAGCGCTTGCTCTAAAGGCAACTGCTATGGGCTTAGTTGTGGCTATCCCAGCTATTGTATTTTATAACCACTTAGCTAGAAAAATAGAGATTGTTTTAGCAAGATGGGATATAAAAGAGAAGGTGTCTCGTGCAAATTAAAAAATTTGACTCTATAAATGTAGTCCCTTTTATTGACATTATGCTTGTTCTTCTTGTTATTGTTCTAACCACAGCTACCTTTGTTGCTAAGGGAATAATCCCAGTTGACCTTCCAACTTCAAAAACAGCGACTCCACAAGATGATAAAAAAAATCTCACCATAACCATAAAAGAAAATGGTGATATTTTATTTGACAAAACAATGATTTCGGTAGATGATATAAAAAAAGAACTCTCTAAGTATGAGGCGCAGACACCTATTCATATCAACTGTGACAAAGAAGCAAAGTTCGACCTCTTTGTCTCACTTTTAGACACCTTAGAAGAAAAAGAGTTTAAAAATCTTGGAATTATTACTAAAAAAAGCAAGTGAAATAAGACCATGGAATATACAGCTTTTTTCTCAATCTTTATCATAGGACTCTCTTATGGAGCTACGGCATGTATGTTTTCGTGTATGCCTTTTTTAAGCCCCTTGCTTATTAGTAACTCTAAGAGCACAAGAGAAGCACTTGGCGTTATTTTACCTTTTAGTCTAGGTAGGATTTTTAGTTACACGCTTATAGCAATTGTTGCGTACCTTAGTTCTGTATGGGTAAAGATAATGTTAAATGACAACCATATCTTTAGCATCATCTTAGGTTTTAGCACCATCTCTATGGGTATATATCTGATGTATAAGAGTTTTAGTTCAACTAACTCTTGCGCTCACTCTACACCGTTAATCAAAAAGCCAAAGTTAAACAGATTTGGCTTTTTTACTATTGGTGCGACTATGTCAGTAAATCCGTGTGCTCCAATCATGGCACTCTTAGCAGTAGCGGCAAACAGTAACAGCATCTACAACTCTATTGGACTTGGTCTGTTCTTTGGGCTTGGTGCTGTTATTTTTTCAATTATATTTTACGGTTTTATCCTCTCAACTGTAGTAAAAGGGATGATGGTGCAGTTTTCCTCTTACAAACTTTTCATAGAGAGACTTGCGGCACTTCTTCTCATAGTAGTAGGCGTGTTAGTTTTAAACGGCGTATTAGTACTTTAAAAAAGGCAAATAATGGTAGATTTTATTAAGCGTGACAAAGATGATATTTATGGTAAACCAATCTTAGGTTTTTTATTTAAAAATCAGAAGTTTTTGATGATATTAAAAATAGCAGTTTTAGCTCTGTTTATTTATGCCATCTATTTTGGCTTTGCACATAGTGGCAAAGATAACAACTTTACTTGGGCAGTTTTTTGGGGGATTTTCTGGGCTTTGTTTATGGTAATAACTCTACCAACCTTAGGAAGAGTCTTTTGTGGCATCTGTCCTCACGGTTTTATGGGAAAATATATTACAAAATTTGGACTCAAAAAAACTATGCCAAAATGGATGCAAAATCCTTTTATTGGTGTTTTTCTTGTTGTTATTGGTTGGTGGGGCATCTACTACATGTTTCCTGGCATCTATAGATCTCCACTTGGGACTGCCACTCTTTTTACAGTTATGACCCTGCTCTCTTTTGTAATCTATTTTATATATAAAGATATGAGTTATTGCAAATATATTTGTCCTATTGGAACACTTACACGGGCTTATTCTAAACTCTCTTTTACATGGTTAGGAACTTACAGGAGTGCTTGCGATGAGTGTAAAACTTTTGAATGTGCTTCAGCTTGCCCTTACAACCTAAAACCATTTACTTTTGACAAACGAAATTCTATGACTGACTGTACACTTTGTATGGACTGTTCTGCTGCTTGTGAGGCAGTTAGTTTTAAAGTTAAAAAACCATCTTTTTCACTATTTTCTAAATTTCAAACTTCTAAAGCTGAAGTTTGGGCATTTATCCTTATCCTTGCATCTATCTCTATAACTATGTCTTTTCATCATGGCATCGGTAGAAGTAACGCTGCGCCAGATATGATATGGTCAAAAACAGCTGAGTTTTTTAAGGGCTTTGTTAATTTTGGCTCAGTTGACCCAATAGGCTTATTTGCTTTCCTTTGGGCTCTACTCTTTACAGTTTTAGCAGCTCTTATAGGTATGTTTATAGCATCTAAAATTTTACAAAAGGATTTTTCTAAGGTATTTTATACTCTTGGATACTCCTACGCTCCACTCTTTATCTTAGGTTCAATCGCTCACTCTCTTGAGACATTTTTCATAAGTGGTTATCAACGCATTGTAGAAGGTTTTGCCCAAGGATTTGGTCTCTGTGTAGATGTTGCATCTTTAGCAAAAAGAGGAGATGGTTGGCTACATATCTTTAACCTTCTTATATGGGTAGCTGTTATTTGGTCTCTTATCATACTCTATAAGAGGATGAAACTCCTAGATGCCACTAAGAGTAGAAAAATATTAGCCTACCCTTTTGCAGCATCTCTAATCATCTTTTTTATAAGTGTTAATATCTACAGAGGACACATTCTAAACACCTATGGAGTGGCATCTAGCGCTCATGCTAATCATGGCGGAGGTGCTAAAGTATTTCAAAATAATGTACTAGGTGATTTCAAAAGCAGACCTGCTAGTAGTTATAAAAAACCATCCATATCTAGTAGTATCTACTTTTCAGAAACTAATCCATCAGCTAAGAGAGGAAATCCTTACGCTGGGCATAATCACGGTGGAGGCAGAAACTGGGTGCCATCACAAAAAGTTTGGCCTATCTTTGAAGATGAAAGAGGAGAGAAAAACTGCATAAGTAGTATAGATGCCAAGCTTTATCTGCTAGATGCTAACTTAGAGACAACAAAGCTGGCTCCATCAGAAGAAGATGGCTGTAAATCAGTTAGTTATAAGATGCCAGACAATGGTTACTACAATCTTTTTTATGTAGATAAAATAGTCCAAAACAATACTCTATATATCAAAACTGCAAAGTTTGAAAACATGAGATTTAACCATAGTAACGATGCTATCTATGATGAGCAAAAGATGGCAGCTCATAGTATAAAAGAGGTTCCTTTTGATATTTTAAGGCTAAGAGAAGATGGGGAGACTTTTTTTCATCGTCTATATTCAGGCGA
>JAQUFE010000076.1 GCA_028684815.1 Sulfurimonas sp. | reverse complement strand
GTATTAAAAGGGCTTTAACTTGAGCTATGCTAAATAATCTACCAAGATAACTGTAACGGATAGAAAATAAAATGACACTAGAAGAGACCATAAAACAACTCCCAGACTCTGCTGGCATCTACGAGTACTTTGATACGAGAGGAAATCTCTTATATGTCGGAAAAGCAAAGAGTCTGCAAAAAAGGGTAAAGAGTTACTTTAGCTTCACTCCAACTCTAAGAGCCAATCCTAAACTCTCTCTTAGAATCACTAGAATGATAGAGCAAACAGAGTCCATGAACTATATCTTAGTAAACTCAGAACACGACGCGCTTATACTTGAAAACTCACTTATCAAACAACTAAATCCAAAGTACAACATCCTGCTTCGCGATGATAAAACATACCCTTATATCTACATAGATACCTCAGAAAAATATCCAAGGTTTGAGATAACTCGAAAAATCATAAAAGATAGAGATATCCTCTACTTCGGCCCTTACTCTGTAGGAGCTAGAGATATTTTGGATTCTATCTATGAGATGTGCAAACTTGTTCAGAAAAAAGGTTCATTAAAGTCTAAAAAACTCTGTTTATATCATCAGATAGATAAGTGCTTAGGTCCTTGTGAGCTTGATATCTCTGAAGATGTCTATAAAAAAGAGGTAGATTTAGCCTATGAATTTATAAAAAATAAAAAGCTCTTAGTTAAAAAACTACAAGATAAGATGCTCTTTTATTCTGAGAATCTTAGGTTTGAAGAGGCGCTTGAGCTTCGTGATAGAATAGATAGAATCACTCGTTCTGAGATTAAGAGTGAGATAGATTTTGCTACAAATGAAGACTATGATATCTTCGCTATCTCGCACTCAGATGCAAGAGCTGTTGTAGTTAGACTCTTTATGAGAGATGGAAAAATCATCTCATCTACACATGATTTCATCCCGCTAAATGAGGGTTTTGATGAAGATGAACTCTATCAAAGAGTGCTGATAAACTTCTATAAAGATGAAAAACCTCCCATCATAGCGCCTATCTTAGTGGCATCAGAGTTTGAAGGTTTGGGACTATTAGAAGAGCATCTAAGTCGTGTGTTTGAGAAAAAGGCATCTATAAAAAAACCAAAACAGGGTAAGAGAAAACAGCTTATAGAGCTTGCTATACTAAATGCTAATGAGCTCCTAAAAAAAGATAAAATCACCAATGATAAAAAGGTTCTCTACGAGATAAAAGAGCTATGCAACTTAGAGAGAGTTCCAAATAGAGTAGAAGTTTTTGACAACTCGCACATGTCAGGAGTCGCTACTGTCGGAGCTATGATAGTTTATGAAAATGGAGCGTTTGATAAGAAGAGTTATAGAACTTACCATTTAGATGCTAAGGATGAATATGCTCAGATGCGAGAGACACTAACAAGAAGGGTAGAGAGTTTTTCTAAAAATTCTCCACCAGATTTGTGGATAATTGATGGAGGCTCAACTCTTTTAAAACTAGCGTTAGAGATAGTTGAGAGTTCGGGAGTTTTTATAGATGCTATTGCCATCTCAAAAGAGAAGATAGATGCAAAATCTCATAGAGCTAAGGGCAAGGCTGATGATATTATCCATACAAAAGATGAGCTATTTAAGCTAAAGCACTCAGATAAAAGACTTCAATGGGTGCAAAACTTAAGAGATGAAGCACACAGATGCGCGATAGGTTTTCACAAAAAAACAAAAGTTAAACTTGATAATGAGAGTAAACTTTTAAATCTAAAAGGAATATCACAAGCAAAAGTTGTGAAACTTTTAAACCATTTTGGTACGTTTGAAGCTTTAAAACTTACAACTCTTGATGAGATAGCATCGGTTTTAAACGAAAAGGATGCAACAATAATTAAAAACATTTATTTCTAAGTGTAGTTTTTTATCAATTATGATATATTTGTGCCTACAATATTTGCATAGCAAGGCTTAGATTGATGAAAAAGGAAGTTCTAGTTAATGAAGAGTACACTCCTAATGGAGGTGTTATGATAAGTGAAATGAACTTAGAGGGCATTATAACTTTTGCAAACAGAAATTTTTGTGAAGCCACAGGGTATGTGTTAAATGAGATAATTGGAAAAAGTTACTCAATAGTGAGACACCCTGATGTGCCAGATACTCTATACAAAAAGATGTGGCAAACCTTGAGAGACTCACAAGAATGGAGCGCAGTAGTTAAAAATATTCGTAAAAATGGGCACTATTACTGGATTGAGACTGAGATAATACCAATCCATGATGAAGATAAGAAGATCAAAGGCTATATAGGCTCTAGTAGAGCCGCTTCAAGAAAAAATATTCAAGAGGCAGAAAAACTTTATGAAAAAATGCGTAAAAGTTGATGGATAGAGATGCTAATATATAATCATCAAAAAGAGCTTATGGGAGTTGATGAACATAGTCTCAAGACTTTAGGTTTTTCCACGTTCTCACAGCTTATAAACGAAGTAGAAGACTTTGCAGACCTCTTTGTAAAAACCCCTGGCTATATCCACAACTTTAAGCATCTTCACTGGATAGATTTTGTCATATGTGCAGATTCAAATCAAGAATCAAAAGTTATTTTAAAGGTAAAAGATAAAAACTTTAGATGCAACTTAGATATTAAGGTGATTTATCTAAAAGAAGACCCAAATGAGAGGGCTTATGCTGTAAACCTTCTAAATCTTAAAGCTTTAACTCAAACTGAATATGAGATGGCAAAAGAAAATATAGAGCACAAACCAGCTGTCTGTCCTAATGTTTCATTGGATATTATAGAAGATGATTATGAACAGGATGAGGTTGAAGAAGAGTGTGTTGAAGTCAAGCAAGATGAGGTTGAAGAAGAGGATACTATATATATAGATAATTTTGAAGATTTTATAGTAGATGCTTATGAAGATGAGCCTTTAGAGTTAGAATATGATGAGATGCCACAAGAGATAGAAGAAGAGCTTCCCGTCTCTATCTACGGTCAGTTTTTAGAGATTGGCAGTGATTATGTTTATAACCCACAACTAGCTTCTGATGAGTTAGGACTTCCGCTAGAACTCATTGAAGAGTTTGTCCAAGATTTTATTTCTCAGGCAAATGAGTTTAAAGAAGACCTCTACGCCTCACTAAGTGAACACAATATAGAAAATGTAAAAATATTATCACACAAGCTTAAGGGCGTAGCAGCCAATCTTCGTATAGAAGATGCTTTTGAGGTGTTAAATAGAGTAAATAGTTCTGAAAATTTATTAGAACTTAAACAGAGTTTAAATAAGTTCTATGAAATGGTGCAAAAATTAGGCGAGAAAAAAACTGTAAAAGATAAGATGCCAATAGAAGAGCATATTTTTGAGCCTGAGTTAAAAAAAGAAGAGATGCAAATTTATTACGACAGAGCTAGAGCTGCTAGGGAGATAGGCATAGATATTCAAAGCTTTAATGAGCTATTTGTTGATTTTATAGATGAAGCAAAAGATTATATCTCGCAGATGCAAAAAGCTATAAAAAACAGAGATTTTGAAGCTTCTAAGAGTAGTTGCAATAAGCTCAAAAGAATGAGTGAGACTATAGGAGTAGATAGTTTTGCTGAGGAGTTAGACACTATCTTAAAAACACAAGATTTAAATGCGCTAGAAGAAAACGTAGATTCTATCAGTACAAAGTTAAATCTTATATCAATCGTGGAAAATTAATGCAGTTTGGTTTAAAAAGCAGACTAAAATTAATTAGTTTACTTCCCATAGTTATCCTCTTCTTTTTAACAAGTTACTATCTCTATAGCTCATACAAAAAATATAGCAGTGCAAAGATGCTTCATGATAAAATTATCGAAAATAGATACCTAAATGAAGTAATTGGTAATGTAGCCAGGGAGAGGGGCATGACTGCGATGTATCTTGGAAATCCATCGCAAAATATTTTACAATCCCTAAAAGAGCAAAGAAAAATAGTAGATGAGAGGTATAAAGAGTATCTCTCTCAAGCAAGACACAAATCAGAGTCACATAAGCACTCAGATAAAGATGCTAGCTGTAACGCATGTAAAAATATTATATCCACACAAGAGACATTAAAACAGATTCAATTAGCAAGACAACTTGTAGATAGTGATAAGCCGACCTTTGGAGATATATTTACCAATAATTATGCAAAGGCTCAAAAAATACTTATTGCTGAGTTAAAACAGATAACAGAGTATCAGATAGACAAAGATATAAATGAGCTATATTCAGTCTATATGTCAATGGTTAATGCCAAAGAGTATAGCGCCATAGAGAGAGGGCATATATCATATATCATCTCTCGTTCAGAAAAACTTCAAGATAAAGATTTAAATCTCTGGATATCCATAATTGGTAAGGCTGACTCTTTAGCTTATGAATCGATGCATGATGAAATACTTTTAAGTAATCTACGTTTTATTTTTGAAAATGAAGATGCTATAGAGCTATTTGAAGATATAAATGTAGAAAGAACTGCTATTATCTCCCAGAGTCAAGAAGGAGAGTACAATATAAGCTCAGGCATTTGGTTTGCTATGCTCTCTGAAAAAATCAACTTAATTACAAAAGCAGAAAATATACTTTTAGCTCATATGGTAGAGGGGACATTAAAAATTCAAGAAGAGTCTCTACAACTTCTTGTTGTAGCGTTAACAATATGGCTAACTACGCTCATTTTAGCAACGATTGGATACTTCTTTTCAGAAGAGATTGCAAGAAATATTAAAAATCTAGAAGAGGTTCTAAAAAGAGTTGCCATTGATGCAGATGAGCAAAAAAACACAGCAGAGATAAACTTACAAACAGCCGATGGAACAGCCCAAGCGTATGACCTCTTAGAGAGGATTATAGAGCAAACAAAAAGAGATAAAGAGGTTGCACAAGAGGCGAGTGAAGCAAAATCTATGTTCTTAGCAAACATGTCGCATGAGATTCGCACACCTCTAAATGGGATAGTAGGATTTACGGAACTTTTAAAAGATACAAGTTTAGAAGAGGAGCAAAATGAGTTTGTAGAAATCATAGAAAAATCGTCTGAGAATCTTCTACAAATCATTAA
>JAQUFE010000007.1 GCA_028684815.1 Sulfurimonas sp. | reverse complement strand
AATCTGAACTCTTCACTGTATGTTCTTCTTGCCATTTTTTAACCCTGTTAAATCTCATAATACTTTCATATTATTTTATCTAAATTACTGAATTAAATAGTGTCTAGTTTATAGGGGACATTCCAAATATCAATAGAGATACTGTTAAAGAGATAGCAATAAGTGCTAATGAAAAAGCGACTAATTTTAATCAAGTTTTCACAATAGTAGCACTTGTTTCTATCATCTTTGCAATTCTTTTTGCATGGGCTCTTATCCGTTCTATTACTCGTGCGATTACACAAAGTGTAACTTCTATCCGTGATGGCGCTATGCAGATTACATCTGCGAGTGATCAAGTTGCTTCATCTTCTTCTTCTCTAGCTCAAGGTGCTAGTGAACAGGCTTCAAGTGTTGAAGAGGTAAGTGCAACTCTAGAAGAGAGTACGGCAATCAATACTCAAAATACGGACAATGCACGTCAAGCTGATATTTTGGCAAAAAATGCAAATGATACTGCTAAAACAGGGTATCAAAAAGGTGAAGACCTTTCTAAGTCAATGCATGCTATTACAGAGTCTGCAGCTAAGATTTCTGGAATTATCAAAGCAATTGATCAAATTTCGTTTCAAACAAACTTACTTGCACTAAATGCTGCAGTTGAAGCTGCTCGTGCAGGTGAACATGGATTAGGTTTTGCAGTTGTAGCAGATGAAGTTAGAAATCTTGCACAAAGAGCTGCAGCTGCAGCAAAAGAGACTTCAGAAATTATTGAAGAGGTAGTAGGTCAAATCAAAGAAGGAAACGAGATTGCACATGCTACTCATACATCTTTTGAAGAGATAGTAGAACAGACTAAAAATGTTTCAGACCTAATAGGTGAAATCTCTATAGCAGGCAATGAGCAAAGTGAAGGAATGAACCAAATAAATCAAGCAATGGGACAAGTAGATCAAGTAACACAACAGGTTGCTGCAAACTCAGAAGAAGCTGCAGCTGCGGCTGAAGAGCTAAATGCACAGGCAACATCTATGATGGAGACGGTAAGAGTTTTAGCGCAAATGGTTGGAATGCAATCTAATACACTTAAAGTGATTGAAAAAAAGAAGCCTACTCATAAGATGGAGAGTAAAAAGCCTATGACGATGCAAAAAAACACAAGTTCCCACAAAAATATCTCTTCAAAAAACAAAGCTGACGAGATTTTTCCTCTGCATGAAGACGATCTTAAAGAGTTCTAGATGGAATTCGATGGAGATGTATTAACCATAGATATGTCTATGTCTATGGAGGAAGTAACAGAATTTGAAAAGTTTATCCGCCCTAGAATTGATTATATCAAGACAATTGAGGTAGAAGAGGATAGCGCTTTAAAAAGTAGTGCATTTATAGCTTTGTTAGTGAGTTTAAAACGGACTAAACCAGAGTTAAAAATTCCTTTTTTAGAGAAAGAATTGTTAACTTCAAAAAAATATGGAAGTATTCATTGGATATGTCATGACTAAGCAAGAACAGGTAAAGGCTATTTTTATTGAAGAGGCTGGTGAAATCATTGAAAAATTAGATATTGATATCATACGCTTTGAAGAAAATTGTAGTGATTTTAGTTTATTAAACGAAATCTTCCGTGGTGTACATACGTTAAAGGGTAATGCTAATGCATTTAATTTTACCCGTCTTGGCGAGTTTGTTCACCATTTTGAAGATGTGCTTGATTATTACCGTAGCACGCAGGAGAACATTGAAGAGCACAATTTAGAGCTTTTTGTAGGTAGTGTTGATGTAATTAAAGAGGTTATGATTTGTGAGCTTGATGTTGTTGATACACTACCTCAAAGTTATCATGTTTGCTTGGAGAAGATTAAAAATCTTATCTCCATAAAAAAAAATATACCTGCTTGTGAAGTTGAGCAAAAAGAGAGTGTCTCAGAGCTAAATGATTTGGCTTTAGAGTTTGGATTAGGCTGTGTGGAGCAGCAACAAAACTTTATCAATAGATCTATAAAAGATGCTCAAGAGATGCAGAGTGAAGGGTTTGATCTTTATAAAATAGACTTAACACTTGATACTGATTGTTATAAAAGGGGCTTTGATTATCTTCTATTTTTAAATATGCTTGTGCAAAAAGCCATCTTGCTAGAGAGCTTTTTTAACATGCAAGGCATTGTCGAGATAGCTAACTTTAAAAGTGATGAAAACTATATTGGAAAAGTCTTCATAGTTGTATTGACTTCTATTTCAACAAGTGAAGTAGAAGAAATTTTTGAATTTTTGTTTGATGATGAGTATGAGATAAATCTAATTGAACCACAAGCTATAGAAGTTAAGAAAGAAGAATTTACAAAAGAAGTAGTTAAGCCATCAGTCAAGGTTGCCAAAGCAGCTCCACAAACCACTATGCTAAATGTAATGTCTTCAAAGTCAACTATCAGAATAGACACTTTAAAACTTGATGAACTTTTTGATTCGGTAGGAGAGCTTGTTATAGCACAAAATTTTATCGCCCAAAATGAAAAGATAAGTTCTATTGAAGATGAATCTATAAATAGAGCTATAGAGACGCTCTCAAAAATTACAAAAAAAATCCAAGATCGTGTTATGAGCCTGAGAATGGTTGCCATTAAAGATACTTTTGACAAGATGAGAAGAGTAGTGCGCGACACTTCCAAAAAAACTGGCAAAGAGGTTCATCTAATAGTTGAGGGGGAAGATACAGAGATAGACAAAACTATGATAGATAGTCTTTCTGATCCTTTGATTCATATTATTAGAAATGCGATAGATCATGGGTTGGAATTTGATGCAGATGAACGCCTAAAAGCTGGCAAAAGCACAGATGGAGCGGTTACATTAAAAGCTTTTCATAAAAGTGGAAGTATCGTTATTAGTGTAAGCGATGATGGTAGAGGAATTAACAAAGAAAAAGTTTTGGCAAAGGCGATTGAACGCGGTGTTATTAGTGGAGATGAAAACCTGACAGATTCTCAAATTTTTGCTCTTATTATTCAGCCAGGTTTTTCTACGACAGAGAATGTTAGTGACCTCTCAGGACGTGGTGTCGGTTTAGATGTTGTAAAAACATCAATAGAGAAACTTCGAGGAAAGGTTGAAATCGATTCTAAAGAGGGTGAAGGAACTACACTTTCTATGATTCTTCCTCTTACTCTTGCCATTATAGATGGGATGCTTGTGCGTACTGCAGGAGAAATATATATTATTCCAACTTTAAGTATTGTTGAGTCATTTCGTCCAGAGAAAGAGATAGTCAATGTGTTTAAAGAAAAAGGTGAATTTGTCAGTTTAAGGGGACAATATATACCTATTATGAGACTAAGTGAAGTCTTTAATCTAAATACTAAACGCATTGAACCATGGGAAGGAATTTTGGTTTGTGTGGAGACCGAGGGAGGACGAATAGCAATTTTAGTAGATGAATTAGTAAGTCGTCAGCAAGTTGTTATAAAAACATTAGGTAAGGCACTCTCCATATTAAAAGAGATCTCAGGCGGTGCAATTCTTGGAAATGGAGATATTGCACTTATCTTAAATGTTGAAGAATTAAGGCCTTTGGTTAAAGTTTCTCATGTTTGATATTGAATTAAAACCTAAAGAGTTTGAACTTTTTCGAAACTATATTTATGAAAAAGTAGGCATCTCTCTCTCAAAGCAAAAAACCACACTTGTAAAGGGAAGACTTAATAAGCGGTTAAATCATTTAAATATGACCTCTTTTGAGGACTATTACGACTATCTTGTGGAAGATGTAGACGGAGAAGAACTTACATTTTTTATGAGTGCTATATCAACAAATGTCACTTCTTTTTTTCGTGAGACTGCCCAATGGAACTGGCTTGAGGGGTATTTACCACAAATGGTGGATTCAAAGAGAGAGAAAAAATTGAGAATCTGGTCAGCAGGATGCTCAAGCGGAGAAGAGCCATATACAATTTTAATGTTTTTGCAAAATCATTTACACAATTTTGAGAGTTGGGATATTAAAATTTTAGCAACTGATATCTCTTCAAAAGTTCTCTCAAAAGCAATTTTGGGTCAATATGAACCAAAACAGGTAGAAGAACTACCAAAAAATGTAGTTCTAAAATCTTTTGAAAAAGTAAATAAGCAAAATAGTCTCAAATATCAAATAAAGCCATCTTTAAGAGAGAAAGTGACTTTTCGTCTATATAACCTTATAACAGATCCGTTCTTTATCAAAAATGAGTTTGATATGATTTTTTGCAGAAATGTTATGATTTATTTTGATGAAAACAATAGGAACAATCTTATTGGACGCTTTATAACTCTGCTACCAAAGGGAGCACCTCTATTTCTTGGGAGTTCTGAGTCACTAACTGCACACAAAAACAGCCTAAAACTTTTGGGTTCTTCCATTTATCTAAAAATATAGAGTAGGAGTTGAAATGGGAATAAAAAGAGTTATAAAGAGGGTGAAATTTTGAGCAATATAGTAAACGAAGAAAACTTGAATGATGAGCTGAAATTCTTAAGCAAAAAAATATTAGAGCTAAATAAGAGACTTATAGAAGGAGAAAAGGCAAAGTCAGTATTTCTCTCACTTGTGGCAAGTAAATTAAATAACCCTATGACAGCTATTATGGGAATACTACCTCATTTAAAGGTTGTTGATACAAAAAAGAACAAACTCTTGTTTGAATTGGTTTGCAAAGAGGCTTTCAATCTTGATTTTAAAATACAAAACATGGTAATGGCATCTGAGATAGAGAGTGGGAATATTGACAATTCTTATGCTTTAGTAAATCCTACTGAGATTGTAGATGAAGTTATTGAGAGTCTGAGATATCTCATAAAAGATAAAAATATTGAGATAAAAATATATAACAAACTTAAACAAAAAGCTGTAATAGATACGAAAAAAGTATATTTGATATTTAGAAATCTTATCTCTAATGGGTGTAAGTATGGTTTTGAAAATAGTCTGTTGGAAATTGATTTAGAGATAAAAGAGCCAATGTTTGTTATTAAGGTAAAAAATAGAGGAGAAGCCCCTAAGGTAAAATATAAGCCTGAAATATTTACTCGTTTTTCAAATGAGGTAAGTGCTAAACATGGTTTGGGTATTGGACTTAGTGTTGTTCGCGAAATATGCGAAAGATTAAATGGAACGATAGAGTATGAAGCTGAAGATGGATTTGTCACTTTTATAGTCAATATACCATTGGATGAAAAGATGTTGGATTCCACAACTTACGGATCTAATGAGTTTGTTTTTGACTCCTTTGATGGTGCCATAGAATTATAATGATAGAAGGAAATTCAACTTTTATTCATGTGGGCCAAATACATGTTGACTATGCACCAGCTGCAATTTCAACTATTTTAGGCTCCTGTGTGTCGGTTTGTCTCTATGATAGAAAAATGGGTATAGGTGGAATGAATCACTATCTACTCCCTTTTTGGAATGGTAACTCTCTGCAATCTCCAAAATTTGGGAATATTGCTATTCCAAAGTTAATAGATAATATGCTTGAGTATGGTGCTGGTATCAAAAATATAGAAGCAAAAATCTTCGGTGGTGCATCTATGAATATATCATCACAATTTAACATGATGATAGGTGAAAAAAATATATTAGTTGCAAGAGAGATTTTAAGAGAGTATAGGATTCCTATAGTAGCAGAAGATGTTGGTAGAGAAAACGGTAGAAAGATTCAATTTAATCTGCAAAATTCCAAGGTACTATTAAAATATACAACAAAGGTTGGGAATGAGACTAGGAGATAATGATGGCTATTAGAGTGTTGATAGTAGATGATAGTGCTACTGCTCGTGCAGTTTTACGAGATATTTTAGAATCAGATAGTTCTATTGAAGTAGTAGCAACTGCTTCTGATGCATATGTTGCAAGGGATAAGATTGTTGAACTTAGACCTGATGTTGTCTGCTTAGATGTAGAAATGCCCAGAATGGATGGAATTACTTTTTTAAAAAAGCTTATGCACCATATGCCACTACCTGTTGTAATGGTCTCATCGCTTACACAGAGTGGAGCAAAAACTACACTTGAAGCACTTGAAGCTGGAGCAGTTGATTTCGTTCCAAAACTACACTCTCATATTTATGACTCTAAAGATGAGATGAAAGATGAACTGATTGCAAAAATAAAGATAGCTTCTAAAGTAAAGGTTTTTAAAAAAAAGCTAAAACAGCAGACGCAAGCAAATACTACATCTTTGGCTGAGACTACGAATAAGATTTTAGCCATAGGAGCATCAACTGGTGGTACGGAAGCACTTAAGGAAGTGCTTATGGGACTTCCTAGAAATGCACCTGGAACAATTATCGTTCAGCATATGCCGGCAAACTTTATGACTCCCTTTGCCGAAAGATTAAACTCTTTGTGTGCTATGGAAGTAAAAGAAGCGAAAAGTGGTGACAGTATAACTCCAGGGGTTGTTTTGATGGCTCCAGGAGATTATCATATGGTAGTAAGACGCTCTGGAGCAAGGTACTATGTAGAGATAGGAAGCGGTGAAAAAATCTCAGGTCATAGACCGTCAGTTGATGTTTTGTTCAATTCAGTTGCAAAAATTGCAGGAGCTAATGCGATAGGTGTAATACTTACGGGAATGGGTTCCGATGGTGCTAGAGGGTTACTTAGTATGAAAAAAGCTGGTGCAAGAACGATTGGACAGGATGAAGCAAGTTCTATTGTTTATGGCATGCCAAAAATTGCTTACGATATTGGGGCAGTTGAGAGACAAGTGCCGCTGAACAAAGTGGCAAGTAGCATACTTTCATATTTATAGATTAAGGAAGTGACAGATGAGAATTTTTTTAGCAGAAGATAATGAAGATAATTATTTGATAGTAAAATCAAACCTAAAAAAAGTAGAAGGGCCTGTTGAATTATTATGGGCACAAGATGGGAAGATTGGTATTGATATGCTTAAGCTTGAAGAGAGTATAGACCTTTTTTTAGTCGATATCGAGATGCCAAAAATCGGTGGTTTAGAGCTTTCAAGTTGGATTAGAAAACAAGAAAGATTTGCAGATAAAGCTGTTGTTGCTGTTACTGCATCTGTTTTTGAGGAGATGAAAAATATGTATATTTCAGTTGGGTTTAATTTTATTTTAGAAAAACCATTTTCAAGAAAAGAATTTCTTGATATTTTACAAAAAGCGATGAATCTGTCATGAAAAATCCACTTATATTAATCATAGATGATAATTTTGACAGTCGCTTGGCGGTATGCGCGGCACTTAGAAAAAAAGAGTATGTTTTCTTGGAGGCACAAGGTGCAAAAGAGGGTATTGGTATGGCAATAGAGTATAGCCCTGATTTGATTATTTTGGATATTGTGATGCCAGAAATAGATGGTTATGAAGCCCTTCGAATAATTAAGGAAAATGATAAAATAAAATATATTCCAATATTGGTTGTTTCTGCTCTTAGTACTATGAGTGAGAAAATTGTTGCTTTAGAGTATGGTGCTGATGGAATGTTCGTAAAACCGTTTGATAGAGTTCATTTAGCAGAGCAGGTAGAAGCACTGGTTGGGTTTCGTAAAAAAAATATAAATGGCAAGGCAGAACTTATCGAACAAAAAGAGAGCTTGGACAATGTTTTACATAGACAAAGCAAAGAGCTTATACATTTCTACTATACAGACCCACTAACAGGGCTTCCAAATCGGAACAAACTGATTAGAGATATTAGCAATGTAAAGAATTTATCTCTTATTCTCGTAGATATTGACTGTTTTAAAGACATTGTCTATTTTTATGGTCATGAAATAAGTGATATGTGTCTAAAATCTTTTACATTAAAACTAAAAGAGCTCATAAAAGGTGACAAATACAAACATTATAGGATTTCAGGGGATATATTTGCAATTTTAGTAAGTGAGTGTAGTGAAGCAGAAGAGCTAAATAGCATTATGAAGCTATTTGAAAACTTTACATATGAGGAGTGTGAGATACACTTTAGATTTACAATTGGGGCTTCTATGTATAATCGTGAACTTTTAATTAGTGCGGAAAAAGCCCTTAAAACAGCAAAAGCAACAAATGAAAATATGCTTATATATGATGAAGATAGTCAAAAATTTAAATCTTATGAACAAAATATATTTTGGACAAACAAGATTGTCGAAGCAATATCATATAATAAAATTATTCCCTTCTATCAGCCCATTCTTAACAATAAAACCAACAAGATAGAAAAGTATGAGTGTTTGGTGCGTATAGTTGAGAGAGATGGTTCCATCCATGCTCCGATAAAGTTTTTAGATATTTCAAAAAAATCCAAACACTATGCGGCTATTACAAAAAATGTGATAGAAAAATCTTTTAAAGAATTTGAAAATAGTGATTATCAATTTTCTATAAACCTTTCAGCTAAAGATATGGTAGATAGTGAAATGTCTGAATATATCTATAGTAAACTCAATAGTTTTGGCGGATGCAATAGAGTTATTTTTGAGCTTTTAGAATCTGAAGGGATAGAAAACTATAACACCGTTTATGCTTTTATTAGCAAGGTAAAAGAGTACGGATGCCAGATTGCTATAGATGATTTTGGTTCAGGATACTCAAATTTTATACATCTTCTACGGTTAAAAGTTGATATTATAAAAATAGATGGATCGTTAGTTAAAGATTTAGATAGAGATGAAAATACACAAATAATTGTAGAAACAATTGTTGATTTTGCAAGAAAACTTGGAATATTAACAGTTGCTGAGTTTGTACATTCTGAGTCAATTAGCTCTATAGTCAAATATCTTGGAGTTGACTACTCACAAGGCTACTTTATAGGAGAACCAAGCTCTAA
Source organism: Sulfurimonas sp. (assembly GCA_028684815.1). GTDB lineage: Bacteria > Campylobacterota > Campylobacteria > Campylobacterales > Sulfurimonadaceae > Sulfurimonas. The sequence goes on along the minus strand of JAQUFE010000007.1, from coordinate 63,942 downwards.
AATAGTAATAGTATAAGTAGATTTTAGATAGAAATTTACGTAAAAGAGAACATATAAACAATATGGTTATGGTAAATAATATTATACATAAGAAGGAAAACTTTTCATCTAATAATCGAAGAAGGCAAAATAAATTGAAATTAAATTCTATAATATTTAAAATGATGATACCTCTACTTACTATTACAAGTTTACTTGTTAGTATTGTTTTTTTTGCTGTACATACATATCTACATAAAGTTGTTCAAGATATTACTATTGATTTACGGATACACCATATAGAGGAGATCTCTACTCTAAAGATAGAAAGTATTCTTTTAGAAATGAAGAGAGCGGCAGTTGAAATTATCTCATCAAAAGATTTACAAAAATTTATTCTTAGTAAAGATGCTTTAGAAGGTAAAATATCGCAAGCAATAAAGCAAAAATTATCAGATATAAAGAATCTTCATAAATTAGACACGATATATATAGCTCATGTAGAAAGTAGAAATTATTTTAATGAAGATGGTTTTATTCAAGCTGTAAACCCATCTAAAAAAGAGAGTGGGTGGTTTTTTAGAACACTTCAGAGTAAAAAAGATTTTTTAATTAGCGCAGAGAGTAATTCTGCAGGCAAACCATATATATATCTAGATGAAATTGTAGAAAGCAAAGATGAACCAGTAGCTCTTGCTGGTGTCGGAATGGATATTAGCAATATATTTGAAATAGTATTGGAAGATTTTCATAAAAAATGTGTAAATGTGATTATTTTAAATGATGAAAACTTGATTTATGCTTCATCTAACAATAGTGATTTATTAAATAGATCACTACATGAATCTGGTCTTAGTAAAGAAAAGATAGACGCCATAGAAAATGCAAGACAAAATAATAAAAAACTTGTTCAATATATGGTAGAAAGGCAATTGAGAAACCTGCTTTTTATTCCGATTAAAGAGTTAAAATGGGCTATCGTTGTAGATTTTTCAAAAAATAATTTTTTACAAAGCACTGGTGGAGTTGATGACAAAAACATTGTTGGCGGCGTTATATTGCTCTTTTTATTACTAGTTATCGGTGGTTTGACTTTTTTATACTTAGTATCAAGACCGCTTAAAAAAATATCAATAGCAGTAAATAATTTTGATTATAGTTTTAATTTTGAGTTAAAAAATTGTAAAAAAATGTGTTGTGAGTTTGATACTATATGTAGGGCATTTAAAAAAAGTTATACTATTTTACAAAGGACAATAGAAAAGTATAACTATAAAGAAAAATTATTAAAAAATATTATAGATTCTGCTGATGATTTTATTCTTTACAAAGATACAAAAAGTATGTATTTGGGAGGAAATAGTGCATTTGAAAAGTTGAATTCAAAAAAGCTGGAAGAGATTATTGGTAAAACTGATAGTGAACTCTATCCTGTTGAAGTTGCTAGTTATTATATAAAGACAGATAGAAGAGCTATTGAAGAAAAAAAGACCATTATTGTTGAAGAGAGGTTTCAAAAAGAGGATGGAAGTATTGTAGTGCTTCAGGTGAAGAAAAGCCCTATATATGACAGTGAAGGTAGTGTAAAGGGAGTTGTCGCTGTTGCAAGAGATATGACTCATATTAAGGAGATGGAGCAGGCACTTTTATCACTTAATCTAACTCTTGAAAATAGAGTAGAAGAAAAGACTCAAGAGTTACAAACGACAAATGAAAAACTTGAGGGACATATAACAGACCTTGAAAGAGTGAACTACAAACTACATAAAGCTAAAACAGAAGCTCTTCAGGCTGCACAGGCAAGATCTAACTTTCTAACTAGTATGTCACATGAGTTAAGAACACCACTTAATGCGATTATCAATTTTTCAGATCAAGTGATAGAAGACTTTGATGAGATGCTAGAAGACAAAGAGTTACAAGAAGATACAAAAATATTTATGCAAAGAGTCCTAGTAAACTCAAGGCATCTGCTTAATCTTATAAATGATTTACTGGAATTTACAAAGGCAGAAGCTGGAAAGATTGATTATAAAATAGAGCAGTGTGATTTAAATTTAATTATAAAAACGGCATATAACAACACATACTCTCTTTTAAATGGGACAGATGTGATATTCAATTTAAATCTTCATGAGATGCCACTAATCGCAGAAGTGGATTCAAGAAGATTTTTGCAGATACTTTTAAATCTGCTCTCAAATGCAATCAAATTTACTCAAAAGGGAGAGATAGAGTTGAGGAGCTTTGAAGAAAAAGATCATACAGTTGTAGAAGTAAAAGATAGTGGAAAGGGAATACCTCAAGATAAGCAAAGCATCATATTTGAACCATTTATGCAAGTAAGCAATACTGATAATGGAACAGGTCTTGGACTTGGTCTAGTAAAAAGAATGTGTGATGATATGGGTATAAAAATCTCATTTTCTTCTATTGAAGGAGAAGGCACTAGCTTTCGTTTAGCTCTAAATAAGAGCTTGTAAAGTTGGTTTATAAAGGGGTAAAAATTATTTGTGTGAAGAAGTTTAGAGTAAGAATCAATCTAAATTTTGGTTGCACAAACAGGATTTGAACTCCGCCATTGACAGTTTTATGAACAACTAGATTATTGTAAACTTAAAGTGAGTGAGTTTTATAAGAAAATATTATGATTTTGGTTGCGGAAGCAGGATTTGAACCTGCGACCTACGGGTTATGAGCCCGTCGAGCTACCGTGCTGCTCTATTCCGCGATATGCCTATAAATAGGAGTTTGTGGATGGGGTAGAGGGATTCGAACCCCCGGATAGTGGCACCAAAAGCCACGGCCTTACCGCTTGGCGATACCCCAGTGTGTAAAAAGTTTTAAATTGGTTGCGGAAACAGGATTTGAACCTGTGACCTTCGGGTTATGAGCCCGACGAGCTACCGAACTGCTCTATTCCGCGGTGTTAACAAACTAGTCTAATATGTTTGTTGGAGCGAAATTATAGGCAAAAGAGTTTGCTTTGTCAAGTAATTTCGATAAAAGTGCATAAAGTTTAGTTTTTTGTGAATAAATAGTCTTTTGTTTTGCAAAAAGATTAAATCTATGATGATAGTTGAGATTAAACTATCTTGTGTATAATTCTCATAAAACAAACCATAAAAAAGAAGAGTAAATGACACCTACACAAAGAGTACTTCAAGCGATAGATGAGATAAAAAAGGGAAACATGGTCATCATGTGTGACGATGAAGATAGAGAAAATGAGGGTGACTTAGTCTATGCATCAGCCTTTTCTACACCTAAGCATGTAAACTTTATGGCTACACACGCAAGAGGCTTAATCTGCGTTGCAATTAGCAAATCTATAGCTGCAAGACTTGAGCTTAACCCAATGGTGAATTCAAATACATCTTCTTATGAGACGGCTTTTACAGTCTCTGTAGATGCAAAAAATGCTTTGACTGGCATCTCTGCGGGTGAGAGAGATGACACTATCAAAATCCTTGCAAATCCAATCTCAAGAGCGGATGAGTTAGTAAAACCAGGTCATATTTTTCCACTTATTGCAAAAGATGGTGGAACACTTGTTAGAACTGGGCATACTGAGGGTTCTGTTGATTTGTGTCGTTTAGCAGGACTTAGTGACTCTGCTGTTATTTGTGAGATAATCAAAGAAGATGGAACAATGGCAAGACGCGATGACTTAGATGTATTTGGAGAGACTCACAAACTTAAAACGGTTTTTATCTCTGATATAGTTGAGTACCGATTAGCTAACGAGAGACTTGTAAAAGAGATAGATGTCCAAGAGATAGAGTTTTTTGGTGTAAAAGTAAAAAAACATAAGTTTGAAGACCATGATAAGATAGAACATACTGCTATAGTCTTCTACTCAGCATCTGAAGTCTCAAATGTAAGAGTTCATAATGTTATTCCAGATATAGAGCTATTACTAAATCAAAAAAAATATAAAAATCTTATAAATTCAATTGACTATCTCAAAAAAAATAGTGGTGTTTTAGTCTTTATAAATAAAACTAATCATCAAGATAATTCTACAATGAAAGAGATAGGGACAGGTGCACAGATACTAAAATCTTTAGGAGTGTCAAAAATGAATCTTATAACTTCACTAAAGCAAGCTGAGTTTGTAGGGCTTGGTGGTTTTGGGCTTGAAGTTAATGAAACTATAAGCATCTAAGAACTTAATAGATGCAAGAAAAGTCATGAGCGTTACCCCCGCACTTATAGTTGACGATAGTCCTATGATTATCAAAATTATAAAAAGATCACTCCTAGTGAACAAAATAGAGGGATATAACTTTACAGAGGATTCCATCTACAGTGCATCTGATGGCATGGAGGCTTTTGAGGTTATGGGAAGGGCTTATGGTATAAAACTCATCATTACCGATATAAATATGCCGTACCTAAACGGTGACGAATTTATTGAGATATTAAAAGATACTGGTAAATTATCTGATCTTGAAGTTGTTTTTGTAACATCTTCAAGCACACAGCTCATGCTTAAGAGGGAGATAGAAGATAGCATCTTAGGCATTATCTATAAACCGTTTAGATATGAGAGTTTTGCAGAAGGGTTTAAATCCCTGCAAAAACAGAAGGTATTGAAAAACATAGAGCTACAAAAGATAAAGATAGAGCAAGTAGAAAAAAAAGAGTTTATAGAAAAAATATGTTTTTTATATCTTGAAGATATAGGTATAGATTCGGTCTGTGCTAATCTGGATATGATTATAGATGAGTCATTTTCTTATGCACAAATAACACAAGATGAATATCCAGAGCTTCTCTACTCCATACTTAGCATCTACCTCTTTGAGATGCTAATTGATCATAAGGTAAGTCATAAAAAAATCAAGTGTTTACTTAAACATTCTGAAAGTTCATCTCATATAAAAAAGAGTCGATTAGGGCTTATGGATGGTTTTAAAAGAGAGTTAGACTACGTAAACTCTACAGATTTACGCCCAAGTGAGATAATAACTGCACTTGTCTCACACACTTTTGATACGCTCTCTATGGCGACAAGTCATGTAAAGAAGTTCTCTGCAAAAGATAGCAAACTCTATGCTCAACACTTTGAGTACATAATAAAAGAATTTATCAAGATAGATTGTGAGTTTGAAGATGAAAAACTTTTAAAACTTATGTTTGAGTATAAAGAGATAGTTGAGTTTTCAGAATTTTTATATAACTATTTAAAAAATAGAGAGATTTTTAAGAGTATTAAAGCAGTTCATTCCTCAAAAATTTTAGGTATAGAACTAAAAAATCGTTTGAGTAAAATACTAAAAATAACATACGCATTAAGAGGATGTTACTGCTCAAACATTGAGTTCTATATATTTAAAAGAGCTAAAGCTTCAAGTGAGATACATAGATTTTTTAAGAAAAATATGCCAAAGTCAATTCCATCTAGCTCTACATTTTTACACTTTAAGGGCAAAGTGACTACTAAAGAGTTAAGAGACTACGCCCCTTTTGAGATGCAAAAACTTGCAGTCATATCAGGGGAGTTAAAAACACTCGAGTTTTTTAAAGATACGATTGGAAATACTTTTAAAAACTGGGGTGTTTTTTGTTTTGCAAAGAGTGCAATTTTTGAAGCGTGGTTGTGCAGTAATAAGCCAAATAAAATAGTTATAGATTATGATTTTAAAGGCTCTGGGTTTAAAAATGGAGTCGAGTTTTTAAATCTCTTATATAAAAAATATCCTCTACTAAAACATGAAGCTGTTGTAAATGGAATCTACTTTATAACAAAAGAACAAAATCAAGAAGAGATTAAAGAGTATAGGGATGCATATAACTTTGCAAAGATTTCTTATCCTATTGTTTATAAAGATGCTTTTGAGGTTTTGATATACGACTGATTTTGTGTCTTTTATTATTAATGAGATATAATGCACTAAAAATATAAAAGAGTCAAATGAGAGAGATATTTAAGAGAGTCCAAGACTCTTGCGAGATGATTATAGAGACAAATCTTGAAGCACCTTTTGCAAAAGAGATGAATCCTTGGTTGTTTAGTGTGTTTTTAAAGCAAGATGCTACCACGGATGATAGCTACGAAGAGTTTTTAGAGACAAAAGAGTCACTAATAATTGCACTAGAACATATAGATAGAGCAGTTTTTGTAGGAAGTAGGCTCTATGATGGTTGGGCAGAACTTTACTTCTATGCAATGGATTCAAAACGCTTAGATGCTATCACTTCAAATATACTTACTCCATCCTCTTATGTTTATGAAAGTAATGTTGTAAGAGATACAAAGTGGAATTTTTATGAAAAAGAGCTCTATCCTAGTGAGTTAGAATTTTGTCACATAGAGAGTGACAAAATCATCTTTATGCTTGAAGAAGAAGAAGATGATTTGAGTGTAAAAAGAGATGTTGAACACTATCTCTCTTTTGAGACTCCATCACAAAAAGAGAAATTTTTAGATAACTTAAACCTCGAGGGTGTAAGATTTAAAGATGAGATAAGTAGTGATGAGTTTGATAATGGCATCGCACTTTTAAAAGTCCATGCACTAACAAACAAAGAGGTTAGTGAAGTTGTAAATGAGTTATACCTAAGTGCAAAAGCTTATGGCGGATACTATGAGGGCTGGAGCACAACTCTAGCAACAAAAGAGTAACCCTTTGAGAGAAATGTTCAAGATTGTAGGAGTTATAAACTACCTTATAGTAGTTTTTTTAAACGCTTTTACAGACTTAGGACATAAGATTATTATACAAAACACTGTTTTTAAAGTTTATGATGGTGAGATGCAGATTGTCTTAACTGCGATTGTAAACGCTCTGATACTTCTACCTTTTATCTTACTCTTCTCTCCCTCTGGATTTTTAGCTGATAGATTTGCTAAGAGCACCATCATGAAACACTCTTCGGCTTTAGCGGTCGCCATCACGCTTCTTATCACATACTCTTACTATGAGGGCTGGTTTTATACTGCATTTTTTATGACCTTTATGCTCGCTCTTCAAAGTGCCATCTATAGCCCTGCAAAGTATGGATATATAAAAGAGTTAGTAGGACTAAAGTTTATAAGCCTTGGAAATGGTGCAGTTCAAGCGGTTACAACGGTGGCAATACTAAGTGGAATAATCTTTTATACAGTTTTGTTTGAAATTTCTTTAGCTGATAATTTTGAGACTAAAGAGGATGTTTTAAGGGCTATAGCTCCTCTTGGTTGGCTTTTAGTTTTAGGCTCAGTTATTGAGTGGTTTTTAGCTTCAAATCTTCCAAATATGATGGTCGGAGCAAGCCAAAAGAAGTTTAATTTCAAGCGATATATAAGAGCCGAGTATCTTCATAAAAATATCAAAACGCTTAAGAGAAACAGAGAAATATTTGACGCCATACTAGCTCTTAGTCTATTTTGGTCTATCTCGCAAGTAGTTCTTGCTATATTTGGAGAGTTTGCAAAGGGAGAGCTAGGCATTACAAATGCCATCTATGTTCAAGGTGCTATGGCGATGGCTGGTTTTGGCATCATAGCTGGCTCATTTCTTGCAGCTGCTCTTTCAAAGTACTATGTAAATAGCGGAGTTGCAACTATCGGGGCAGTGGGGATAACTATTGTAGTTTTGATTATTCCATCTTGTGAATCAATGCTGAGTTTGGTCTTACTTTTTGCTCTTTTTGGAATCTTTTCAGGCTTCATTATGGTGCCACTAAACTCTCTTATACAGCTTAAAGCGCCGAGAGTTCATCTTGGTATAATATTGGCTGGAAACAACTTTGTACAAAATATCTTTATGGTCTCTTTTTTACTTTTAACTACTCTTTTTGCATTCTTTGGAACGAGTGCTATCTCACTCTTTTATCTTATGAGCTTAGTGGGAGCTTATCTCTCTTTCATCTTAGTGCGTAGATATTTTGTTATCTCATTTTGGGCGCTTGTAGAGATGCTTCTTAAGATAAGATATAGGTTTCGTTACGAGGGACTTGAAAACATCCCAAAGAGTGGAGCTATTTTACTCTTAGGGAATCATGTTAGCTGGATTGATTGGGCAATTATCCAGATGCCAATAGAGAAGCGTATAAACTTTATGATAGACAAAGATATCTATAACAACAGGTTTTTTAACATAGTTCTGAGAAAAGGCTCGCTTATACCCATCTCAAAAAAAGCTTCAAATGGTGCATTTAAAGAGGCATCTCTGAGATTAAAAAAGGGTAAAATAGTGGCTCTGTTTCCAGAGGGCAAAATAAGCCCTGATGGAGAGCTAGGAGAGTTTTACAAGGGCTATGAATTTATCTCTAGCGACTATGATGGTTCTATCTGTACTTTTTTTATAGATGGTATGCAAGGAAGTATATTCTCAAAAAACAGAGAGTTTAAATTTTTTACAAAAAGGGATGTTGTGGTCTATTTTTCTAAGCCAATATGTAGAGATACAAAAGCAAATGAAACAAGAAATATTATAAAAAATCTAAAGGATGAACATGAAACTAAACAAGCCTAAGCACTCACTATTTCGTAATGGCATCTACGCTCTTGAGGGCTTTGTGGATATTACAAAAAATGAAACATCATTTAAGTGGCAACTTCTGCTTCTTAGTGTAATGGGTTTGGTGGCTTGGGTATTACCTCTAAGTTTTGGATACTCTAGCATCTTGTTTATCTCTCTATTTTTGCCTATTTTAGCAGAGATTACAAACAGTTCTATCGAAAGAGTAGTTGACCTTGTGACAACTGACTATCATATTCTGGCAAAGAGAGCAAAAGATGCTGGAGCTACGCTAGTGCTTATGAGCCTTATAGTTACAGCACTTGTGTGGATTTTTACACTTGTTGTGGCTTTTGAGTTGGTATAGGGTTAGCAAAAATTATTAGAACTGCTATAATCACAGTAGTAAATAGAGTCAAAATAAAATTTATATATAAAGACAATTTGGGAGAAAAAATGAAAACAACTTTGATAATTGGAGCTGGCGGAGTCAGCCGCGTAGTCGTACATAAATGTGTACAAAATTCAGATGTATTTGGTCGCATCGTTTTAGCGAGTAGAACTATTGCAAGATGCGATCTTATAAAGAGTGACTTGCCAGATGCTGACATTGAGACTAGAAGTGTAGATGCGGACAATACAGAGGAGCTTATAAAACTTATAAAAGATGTAGATGCTGACATCGTTATAAATGTAGCACTTCCATATCAAGACTTAACTATCATGGATGCTTGTATAGCAACACAGACGCCATATCTCGACACTGCAAACTATGAGCATCCAGATGAGGCTAAGTTTGAGTATAAACTTCAGTGGGAGAGAGATGCGGCATTTAAAAAAGCTGGGATTATGGGAGTACTAGGGAGCGGATTTGATCCAGGTGCTACAAATGTTTTTTGTGCTTATGCGCAAAAACACTACTTTGACGAGATTCACACCATAGATATTCTTGATTGTAACGCTGGAGATCATGGTTACGCTTTTGCTACAAACTTCAACCCTGAGATAAACCTTAGAGAAGTAAGTTCAAAAGGTCGTTACTGGGAAAATGGTGATTGGATAGAGACTGAACCTATGGAGATTATGCAAGTTTGGGATTATCCTGAAGTTGGTCCAAAAGACTCTTACTTACTCTACCATGAAGAGTTAGAGTCACTTGTAAAGAACATTAAAGGCTTAAAACGTATAAGATTTTTTATGACTTTTGGGCAGAGTTATCTGACTCACATGAAGTGCTTGGAAAATGTGGGGATGCTAGGCATCAAAGAAGTTGAGCACAAAGGTATGAAGATAGTTCCTATGGAGTTTTTAAAGACTCTTTTACCAGACCCAGCTTCACTAGGCCCTAGAACAACAGGCAAAACAAATATCGGTGTTTTAGTTGAAGGTGTAAAAGATGGTAAGAAAAGAAAGATATATATCTATCAAGTAAAAGATCATGAGGACTGCTTCGCTGAGACAAACTCTCAAGGTGTTTCATACTCAACTGGAGTTCCAGCGATGATAGGTGCGAAACTAATGCTACAAGGAAAGTGGAGTGGGGAGGGCGTTTTTAACCTAGAGCAACTCGACCCAGACCCGTTTATGGATGAGATGAACAGTCAGGGGCTTCCTTGGGAGATAAAAGAGATGGAAGTATAAGAAGATGAAGATTGAAGATATCCCAACTCCATGTTATGTCTGTGAAGAGGAGCTTTTAGAGAGAAATCTTCTTATCTTGGATGATGTGCAAAAAAGAAGTGGAGCTAAGATAATTCTGGCTCTTAAAGGTTTTGCAATGTGGAGCACTTTTGGACAGGTTAAGAGATATCTTCATGGCTGTACAGCGAGTGGACTTCATGAGGCAAAACTAGCTTACGAGGAGTTTGGCAAAGAGGTTCATACCTACTCGCCAGCTTTTAAGGATGAAGAGATTGATGAGATAGCTAGCATCTCTGATCATATAGTTTTTAACTCTCCAAATCAACTCTTTAAGTATGCATCTAGAGTAAAAGAGGTAAATCCTAAGATAGAAATTTCACTTAGAATAAATCCAGAATACTCTGAGTCACCAAAAGAGATTTATAATCCTTGTGGCATCTATAGCCGTTTAGGCACAACTAAAGCAAACTTTGATGAGAGAGTTTTAGAATATGTTGATGGCTTAAACTTTCACGCTCTGTGTGAGCAAAATGTAGATGCCTTAGAGGGTGTCTTAAGAGCTTTTGAGAGTAAGTTTTCTAACTATTTTAAGGGTTTAAAATATATAAACTTTGGTGGAGGGCATCATATAACTAAAGAGGGTTATGATGTTGAAAAACTTATACAAATCATCAAAGATTTTAGAGAAAAATATGGTGTAGAAGTATATCTTGAACCTGGCGAGGCTGTTGGTTGGGAGTGTGGATATCTCATAAGTAGTGTTTTAGATATTGTAGATAATGGCATGAAGATAGCTATACTAGATGCCTCGGCTGAGGCACATATGCCAGATACTATGGCTATGCCATATCGTGCAGAGGTTAGAGATGCTAGTGAAGCAAGTGAAAAAGAGTTTACCTATAGACTCGCAGGAAATACTTGTCTAGCTGGTGATATTATGGGTGACTACTCATTTGAAGTACCTCTTGAAGTTGGAAGTAGAGTTATTTTTGAAGATCAGATTCACTACACTTTTGTTAAAAGTACAACATTTAACGGTATAAAACTTCCATCTTTAGCACTTAAAAAAGGAGATGGGAATATCGAGATAGTAAGGGATTTTGGTTACGAGGATTACAAAAACAGACTCTCTTAATATAGAAAAATATAATATATAGCAGACTTTAGGTATCATAATCAAATGATGGTAAAAAACAGTATATGGAAGATATTTTACATACTCTCAATAGCCGCTATCTTACTTTTAGTGGCGCTCCTTTATTTTAGCTATAAAGAGATAAATGAGAGGCATTGCACTCAAGTAGAGTACTATACTCAGATAGTTGCCAAATCAATAGAAGCAGACTTTATGCAAAAAGATATGCTTCTAAGTATTGTTGGTGAGAGGCTATTTAGAGAGTATAGTAGTAACTCAAATGAGAAAATACAAAAAATTTTTGCTCTCTTGTTAAAACACAATCCCTACTTAGTTAGTATTGGTTTAGCAGATGTAAATGGTCAGCTCTTAATAGCAAGTAAAAATGTAGAAAAAAAAGATATAAACTTTATGCAAAGTGATAACACTAGGTATGACTTTCAAAGATCTCTTAGCTCTTCGTACATGGTAGTATCAAAAACTTACTATTTTGACAGTATTGATGAGTGGATTATCCCACTTAGAAAAGCTATAAGAGATGATGATGGAAATATAATAGGTGTTATAGTAGCAGGCCTAAAAAATTCTAAAAACTCTAACTACCTTGATGAACTAAATCTCTCAAAAAATAAAAGAATAATAATTTTAAAAGATATAGATGATAGAGGTGATATATATAAACTATACTATAGCCAACAAGAGCATTCTCATAAAGATCTATATGAAAAGCCTATAAAAAAAGAGTTTCTCTCTCGTATTAAAGAGAGCTTTTACTCCAAGTATGAATATCCTATAGAGGAGCTGAGAGAGACCCAGAAAACTGTTAGTTTTTTTCTTAACAACTCTCTTTTGGGTCACAATATAGCAGGGTTAATTTATAACAAAAAATATAAACTTTGGATATCTGTTGGTGGAGATGCACAAGGGATAAAAAAAGAATTTTTTAAAGAGGCATCTTTTCACATAACGATGTCGATACTAACTTTTATCATACTTTTTATACTTTTTAGGAGAGTTGCTGCATCTGAGAGGAAAAAAGATGAAGAACTTCTACATCAGATAGAGCACGACACTCTAACAAATCTGCCAAATAGAATCTATATGTACCAAAATATAGAAAAATATAAAGAGTTACATAACGATAAATATTTTATTTTATATCTTGATTTAGATAATTTTAAAAACATAAATGATAAGTTTGGGCATATTACTGGGGATGCTATCTTGGTCGAGGTTGCAAATAGGCTCAATATATTTTTCAATAAAGAGGATATGATAGTAAGGCAGGGTGGAGATGAGTTTATTGTATTTGTAGGAAATATAGACAGGCAAGAGTTAGAGATAAAAATACAAAAACTAATAGTCTACATATCTAAAATCTATCATGTAAAAAAAAGAGACTTTAGAGCAGGTGTGAGCATTGGAATCTCTGAGTGTCCAAGGGATGCCCAAAATATTGAAGAGCTTTTATCTCTTGCGGATACTGCGATGTATCAAGCAAAGAAGATTAGAAATTCATACTGTTTTTTTAGTGAGGAGATGCGAACACAAAATGCTTTTAGAGCAGATGTAGAACATGAGCTAAGAGGAGCCTTGGAAGCAAGGGAGCTTTGGATGGCTTATCAGCCACAGATTAATGCAGATGAGACTCTTTGTGGGGTTGAAGCACTTGTAAGATGGCAAAACAAGAAGCTTGGACTTATTCCTCCTGATAAGTTTATATATGTAGCTGAAGAGAGTGGACTTATGAAAGAGCTTGGAGAGTTTATCATAGAGACCTCTCTAAGGGAGATAAAAGAGGTTCAAAAAGAGTTAAATCTCACTTTTAATCTATCTATAAATATCTCAGTTGTTCAACTTATGGAAGCTGGCTTCTTATCAACTCTACTAAGTGCAATAGCTAAAGAGAACTTCAACAGAAGCTCTTTAACGCTTGAAATCACTGAATCTCTATCGATAGAGAGCCTAGATGATGTTTTGCCTATTCTATATGATATACAAGAGCATGATATTAAGATATCATTAGATGATTTTGGAACTGGCTACTCATCTCTTAGCATCTTAAGAGAGTTACCTATAGATGAGTTAAAGATAGATAAGAGTTTTATTGATAAAATCTTGTATGATGAAAGCGAAAAAAACTTAGTAGATAGTATAATAAACATAGGAAAGAATTTTAATATGAAAACTTTAGCTGAGGGAGTTGAGAGCATTGAACAAATAGATCTCTTAAGAAAGAGTAAGTGTGATGTGTTTCAAGGCTACTACTACTCAAAACCACTCTCTAAAGAGGATTTAATAAAATATTTAAAAAAGGATAACTAATGTTAGAAGATAAAAAAAAATGGAATGAAAAATATTCACAAAATGAGGAACAAGGTGAGGTTTCTGCTATAGTTGAAAAATATATAAGTCATGCAAACATTGGTATAGCGCTTGATGTTGCTTGTGGAACAGGTAGAAATACTGACTTTTTAGCTAAAAAAGGTTTTGAAGTAGATGCAGTAGATATCTCAAATGTAGCATTAGAGAAGGTAAGCAAGCTACCAACAATCAACAAAATAGAAGCTGACTTAGATAAGTATAATATCGCACCAAATAAATATGACCTAATTGTAAATGTGAACTATCTAAATAGACGCATAGTCTCTCAAATGAAAGATGGGTTAAAAAAAGATGGAGTAATTATATTTGAAACATACCTTCTTGCTCACGGTGATTTTAAGATTCCAACTATGAATCTTGATTATCTTTTGCGAAAAAATGAGCTACTGCACTCTTTTATAGCTCTTGAAGTTATCTACTATGAGGAGCGTATAGATGTAAACTCAAACGGAGAAAGAGTAAAAATAGCATCTATAGTTGCTAAAAAATCTTAAAGCCCTTCAAGTAAGATTATCCAGAGTCTATCTACCTCTTTATCGCTTAAAAAGATAGAAGACTTTGCCTCAAATAGTTCAACAAGTCCATTTTTATTTATGCCAAGAGTGTGAGAACAAGCTCTGTGCGTTGGCAGATATGCTCGTATAAGTGAGACTTCATCATCTTCTATCTTAGTCGAGCATAAAAAACAAACAAGCTCAGAGTGAAGTCTTCCCTCATGCTCTAAAAGCTTTACATAAGACTCTATTGCTACTCTTTTTGGGTTTTGCTCATTCCAGTTTTTAGATGCACTATCTATAAGTTCAAAGTAAAAGTCATCTAACTCCTGGGCATCCCGAAGATGCTTATAAAAGAGTGCTATAAAGTCCTGCCATAACTTTAAGAGCCTATGGTTGTTTATCCATTTAAAGCCTACATGTATAACATCTTTTAATCTTGATATAGTTGATTTTGCACTATCTTCTCTCTCATAGTCTATTTTAAAGCCAAGATTTATAACTCCATGCCTCGCTCCATAAAATCTGTAAAGGGTGTCTAGGCTACCTCTTGTAATTATGGTGACAATTAAGTCTTCTTCCTTAACTTTGTTAAGTTTTATGATATAACCTTGCATCTTGCTCTACTTATTTTTAAATCTATTATACCTTTTTAATTGAACGCTCTGAATAATTATTAAGCTGGATCCTGAATCAAGTTCAGGATGACGTGTGTCCCGTCATTCCATGATTGTCCCATTATTCCGTGCGTATTCTGTCATTCCGTGCTTGACACGGAATCTAGTTTATAGATTAATCAGAGGGTTTTATTCACCAAAGAGTAAAAACCATATATTAGCTATATATTTTAAAGATGCAAAAAATCTGGATAGCGTTTTACTTCAAGAGTTGATGGATTTTTGCTAAAGTTTTCATAAAATTTAGATAGAGATTTCTTTTGCATTGTTGCCTCTAGGAGGTTGTCAACTCCAAATAAAAAATTATATCTTTTTAAAAACAAGTCGAGAGATTTAGAGTCACTATCTACATTTTCAAACTGCTTAAGATAGCCAATCTTGATGGTATTATCTATTTTTTGCTCCAACTCTTTTATGCCTATATAGTCATGAAGCATGTGTCTTGCTTTTTTAATATCTCCATATTTTGTGACCTTTAGAGCTTCATTTATATGTTTATCAAACTCCTCATTGAAGCTCTCAAACTCTGGGGTAAAGCTTAAAAAATTGTATCTATTTGCAAAAGAGTAAATTAGCTTTTTATTCCCTTTTTCTATGGCAAATTGGAATCTTAGTATGTGATCTATTTTTTCTATCTCATTTAGGGCAAACTGCTTATACTCTTTAAAATCTAAAATAGTTCTATAAGTGTTTTGTGCCTCTTTATAATCTCCATCCACATAGAGTTGTGTAGCTTTGTTTTTTATAGAAACTGCTAAGTCTTGTATCTTTTTAAAGAGCCTAGTCTGTTTTAAAAAATCGAACTCTTCTACAAGCTTAAAGTATGTTTTAAAATCTTGTTTTTTTACTGCAGCATCTGCTCTGTTTAGCATTGCACTGTTGTTTAACAAGAACTTTATAAGTTCGCTCTTTTGGGGAATCTTTTCATATAAATTTAAGATATTTTTTGCTTTATGTACGCCTCGAAGGGGATCCTCTTCGAGTGCATTTCTAGCCTCAGCATAAGTTTTTTCCCATCTGTTTTCTAATAAAGTATAGTGATGAAGAGACTCTATTATTGGGTATTTTTGAGAAAAAAAGTAAGCATTTTTTATATCTTTTTTTTCAACGGCTTCTATAAATAGTGCTATATGGTCTTGTTGCATAAAGAGTGCATCTACCTTTGTTTTAAACTCTTTATACTGCATAAATGGGTTTGCAATTTTTATAGCTTCTTCGATATTTTTTTTAGTAATAAGCTCTTTTGCTTTTATTAAAACTTCATCAAAACTCTTTTTAAACTTCTCTATAGCATCATCAAGATATAAAAAGCAGTTAGCATCTAAAACTTCCTTGGCTTTGTCATACTCTTTTAGATTTACATGGTGTAAGAACTGCTGTTTATTGTAGCTGAGATCTATCAAAGATATATTTCCATTTGTAAAACCTATGAGTAAGTTATTATCTTTAATGTCAACTTTACCCACTGCGCTATCTTCAAAATTCATACTATCTATAAGCTCATTTTTAAATGGATCTACTATATAGAGCTTATTTGTCCTAGTACCAATTACTATATTTTTTCTATTTTGAGATAACGTGGCACTACAAGGCCAATGGGTAAATAAAACTTTCTGACTTATAATCTCCTTCTCTATACAATCATAAACGATGCTATAACCCTCTCTATTTGCTAAAAAAAGCTTTTTATCATCATCGAAGAAGATAGCAAGTTCTATGGGATCATTTGTATTAAACTCTACAATAGTGTCATCTTGTAAGTTGAGTAAAGTGTTAATGCGATTGAAATATGACACAAAAACAAACTTATTCTTATGTGAAAAAGTAGCGTAAGAGCAGTGGTCTGGCCTGTTTTTATAGCTATACCTTATGGTTTTTGACTCTAAATCATGTATAAAGACTTTTCCATCTAGGCTAGCACTTAGTAGATACTTAGCATCTTTAGAATAGCGAGTAAAGTTGATATCGCTTTGATGAATCGTGCTTTTAAATGTAGCCTTTATCTTTTTTTCTTCATTATAAAATGTTGAGATAAGATTTTTTTGTAAGGGTACAGAGATATTGTTGTTGGAGATGCTAAACTCATTGCAAAACATGTGCTTAGTATCATCATCTTTATCTAATTTTATTTTTAGTGATAGCTTGAATTTTCTATCAAATATATATAATATATTTTTAGAATCTACAAAAGAGATATTCTCATCTAATAGCTTTACTTCTACGATTGGATGTTCAAGCTTAAAGTGGTTGATTATATGGTAGTTTTGCACGCATATTCCTTAGCAGCAAAAGAGGCTACATAAGCTTTGTCAAGTTTTTTTATACCTACTAAAAAATCTACTATTTCACCATTAATATCTAAGTAAGCTCTGCAATCTGGAGCTAAAAGCTCATATCTTTGTATAAAGCTAATCTGCTTATTTTCATAGATGGCATCATCCTCGCTATTTAGTAAAAGTTCTCCTATTTCAGGTTCTTTTTGCAAAAATGAACTCTCAAAAAACATAGATGCGAAGCACTCATTAAATCCTATAACTTTATGTGTTTTTTCACATACAAGAATGGCTGCAAATGGCATTGAATCTAAGATGTTTGAGTTAGTAATCTTTAGTGCTTTATCTACATCTTCAAATCTCTGTTTATCTCTTAATGCTAAAAGTTCTTTCTCTTTAGTGACCAAAAGTGTGATATCACTTCTTATGCCTGCATACTCTACAATCTCATTGTTTTCATCAAGTATAGGGACTATGGTTGCTTCTACATAGTAAATATCACCATTTTTTTTGCGGTTACTTAGAGTCCCTCTCCATACTTTTTTGTTTTGTATGGTCTTCCACATATCTTCAAAAGCTTCTTTTGGAGTGTTTGGGTCACGAACAATAGAGTGAGGTTTTCCTATGAGCTCTTCTAGCGAGTAGCCAGATATATTTCTAAACTGCTTATTTGCATATGTTATTTTTCCGCCTAAATCACCAATAGAAAATATTGTTGATTCATCAACAGCTTTTTTATACTCTTGTAAAATTTTATTTGCTTGGTGCAACTCTTTTGTCAAATCTACATTTTGTTGAATAGCTTTATCCATATTAAACCTTGATGAATTATTTTCCGTTTCAATCCTACAAAAGATTAACTTAAAAGTTGTCATTCCTCTACCTTTTAATGACAAATTGTTCTTTTTATATCTAGTGTGATATATGAAACATTAAATAACATTTATAGTAATTTATATAATCTTTTTACAGTTTAAAGTATAAATACGATATAATCTCTCGCTATTTTATAAATAAAAAGGATACTCTTTGAACCTCTTAAGCATTTTTTCTTTTAACTCAAACAAAAAAGAAGCCATTAAAAACGAATCATCTTCGCACTGGGTAAAGTGTAAATCTTGTCACTCTTTGATGTACTACAAGGAAGTGGAAAACCAAAACTATGTCTGTCCAAAGTGCGGTTTTCATCTTCGCATCGGTGTAAAAGAGAGGATAAAGCTCTTAGAAGATGAGGGTACATTTGTAGAATATGATGCAAATCTTCATCCAGTTGACCCCATAAAATTTGTAGATTCAAAAGCCTATACAAAAAGAATAGAAGAGGGTTTTGCTAAAACTGGAAGAAAGTCATCTGTGGTTAGTGGCGAGATAGTTATGAATGGAGTAGCTGCTCAGATTGTAATCTTTGACTTTGCCTTTATGGGCGGTTCTTTAGGCTCTGTTGAGGGTGAGAAGATTGTAAGAGCGGTAAATCGCTCTATAGAGAAAAGACAAGGCTTAGTAATACTGAGTGCTAGTGGTGGAGCTAGGATGCAAGAGAGTACTTTCTCACTTTTGCAGATGAGTAAAACTTCAGCAGCTCTTGCGAGACTTGCTAGACACAACATCCCATATATCTCAGTGCTAACAGATCCAACTATGGGTGGAGTGAGCGCTTCATTTGCAACTCTAGGCGATATTATCATAGCAGAACCAGGGGCTTTGATAGGCTTTGCTGGGCAGAGAGTTATAGAGCAAACTATAGGATCAGCACTTCCTGATGGTTTCCAAAGAGCAGAATTTTTGCTTGAAAAAGGCTCTATCGATATGATAGTAAATAGAAATGAGCTTAAAAAGACTCTCTCTGATATGCTAACACTTTTAAAAGCTGCTTAATGAGACTCTACGCTCTTTGTGACCAAGAACTGCTTGATAAAAAACAACTCTCTTTAGAAGAGTTTGTAAGCCTTGCAAAAGCCAACAATGCAGAGATTATTCAGTATAGAAACAAAACCGCAGATATAGCTTTTATAAAGCAACAACTCATTGCAATAAGAAAGATTTACGATGGTTTTTTAATAGTAAATGATGCTTATGAGCTTATAGAGTTTTGTGATGGAGTTCATGTAGGACAAGAGGATTTAAAAGCCATAGATGCAGACGCTCTTAAAGCTGTAAAAATTCTTAGAAGTGTTATAAAAGAGAAACTTCTTGGCATCTCTACTCACAATGAAGCGGAGGTTCTTCTTGCAAATGAGATGGACTTAAACTACATTGGACTTGGTGCATATAGAGAGAGTTCTACAAAATCAGATATAACTACTATTTTAGGTAAAGAGTTAGACTCAATTGCTGCAAAATCAAAGCATCTAGTCGCTGCTATTGGTGGCGTGAAGCTTGATGATGAGTTTAGCAATGTTACCTATAGAGTTATAGGAAGCGGGCTTTTATAAGTGAATATAGAGATTATCAGCATCGCAAAAAAAGAGCGTTCTACTTATGATCCGTTATATAAAGAGCTTACAAAGATGATATCTCGCTTTGCTAAAGTCAAAGATATTGAACTTTTTTCAAAAGATGTAACAAAAGCACACACTATCTCATCAGATGCCTCAAAAGACGCATACTCAAGAGTTTTTGCGCCCCATATAGGCAGTGGTTTTTGCATAAGTTTACATCCTGAGGGCAAAGTAATGGAGAGTTTTGAATTTAGTAAGCTATTAAATGATAGAATGTCCGTTAAATTTTTCATAGGCGGCGCTTATGGACTTCATGAGGACTTTTTAAAACAAAGTGATGCAGTCATAAGTTTAAGTAATCTCACAATGAGTCATAAGATAGCAAAAGTAGTTTTGCTAGAGCAGATTTATAGAGGTTTTTCAATACTGAGTAATCATCCATATCATAAGTAAGGAATGTGTAAGTGCAAGAGAGTGAATTAAACTACTTCAAAGAGATATTAGAGAGTAGGAAAGAGCAAATTATAAAAAATATAACAGGCGTAAATGCTGAATTAGCAGAGCTGAGTTCTTTAGAGTTAAGTGATGAGGGAGATCATGCTTCTATGAACAATAACTCAATGGTAGAGAGTGCAATTGTAAGCCAACAACAAAGAGAGCTAAGAGAGATAGAAGTCACTTTAGCAAAGATCACTAAAGGTGATTATGGTATTTGTGAGATGTGTGAAGACCCGATAGGTTTTCAAAGACTAAAAGTTAAGCCTCATGCGATATACTGCATAGATTGTAGAGAGATAGTAGAGAAGTCTAGTTAAATTTTAAGGAGCGAGTTATGTATATAAAAAGATACACAATAGCATCACTAATCCTGATTGCTTTGGTGGGATGGTATGTTTATTCATATGTCTCCCAAGAAATTATCACACTAAATCTGTTTGGTACTACTCTAGCAGCTATGCCAACTGCAATTTGGGTGGTTGTACCTGTTATAATACTATATATTGCCAGTGTTTTTCATATGTCATTTTACTCAATGTTGTCAAGTTTTAGACTTCGCAAATATGATAGAGATTATGAAGAAATTATAGATGCAGTAGCTGAGGCTTATCTTGCAAAAGAAGATAGAGCGCATAGTTATAAAACTCCAAGGTACAAACTATTGGGTTTTTTGATAGATAATTCGACTCTTTTTCCTGCAACTCTAAAAAAAAGTGAAGTTGAAAATGAAAAACTTCAAAATATTTTAAAAGTTATAGAAGATATTAAAAGTGGCGAAGTCGTAGAGCTTAAAAAATACTCGCTAAAGCCACAAAATCCACTAGTTATTCAAAATGATAAAAATAGATATAAAAAAGGTGTCCTTACGGCTGAGAGCATCTTAAATCATATAGCAAATTATGATGAAAGCTTAATTAAAGAAGCTTATATGGATATGCTTACAACTGCTCCTATATCTCTAGTAGAAAAGCATAAACAATTCTTAGCAAAAGATGGACTTTTTATAGTTATATCTAGAATCAATTCTTCAAAGAACTCTTTAGAAATCTCAAATGATGCACTTATATCTTTGATAAACGCACTAGAGTTAGATGCAAAAGATCTCATAGAGATATCAAAAGCACTCGCTACTAATATGATTCCAGAACAGAGAATGAAACTCTTTGAGATACTAAGTGAGAAGAGAGAAGATGGTTTTGAAGCTTATATATTTACTCTCTTTGACTTAGAGATGATAGCTGTTGCTAATGAACTTTTGCTAAATACTCAAGAGCATGAGTACCAAAATTTCAAAGCATATAGTGCACTAAAAGAGTGTGGTAAAAATTTTAATATAAATCTTTTTATCTGATGCTTAATAAACTATCCTTTGCTAAACCTATCTACGTTCTAGCCCCTTTGGCTGGATATACTGACCTACCTTTTAGAAGTGTTGCAAAAAAATTTGGAGCGGATCTTACTGTAAGTGAGATGATAAGCTCAAATGCACTTAGCCATGGTTCGCAAAAAACACTTCATATGCTTCAAAAAGCAAGCATTGAAGACCCTTACTCAGTTCAAATCTCAGGCTCAGATGTAGATGTTGTAAGATCTGCAGTTGAGATTTTAAATGAGCAAGATGGTATAGATATACTAGACTTAAATTGCGGTTGCCCTGTTCCTAAAGTTGTAGGTCATGGTAGTGGAAGTTCTCTGCTTTTAAATCTTCCTCTTATGGGTGAGATTATAAAAACCATGAAAGAGACTTCAAATAAGAGCCTAACAAGTGTTAAAATAAGACTAGGCTTTGAGAAGAAAAACCATATAGAGATAGCAAAAATGGTTGAGGCAAGTGGTGCCGACTTTATAGCAGTTCATGGTAGAACTAGAGCTGGGAAGTTTAAGTCTGAGGTTGATTATGATGCTATTAAAGAGATAAAAGAGGCTCTCTCTATCCCAGTCATAGCAAATGGTGATATTGACTCGTATGAAAAAGCTAAGTGGGTGTTAGAGCATACAGGGTGTGATGGTGTTATGATAGGTCGCGGTGCGATCGGTGCTCCATGGCTTTTTCATCAACTAAAGTCTGGAAGTAAAAATATAGATAGTAGCATCAAGCATGAGATTATCATGGAACATTTTGATAAGATGATAGAGTTTTATGGAAGCCACGGTGTTGCTATGTTTAGAAAACATACACACACATACTCAAAAGGCTATCAAGGTGCTTCAGTATTAAGAAATAGTGTAAATAATATATCTGACATTAGTGAGTATCGTGATGTTTTAGATGATTTTTTTAA
Organism: Sulfurimonas sp.; assembly: GCA_028684815.1. Taxonomy (GTDB): domain Bacteria; phylum Campylobacterota; class Campylobacteria; order Campylobacterales; family Sulfurimonadaceae; genus Sulfurimonas. The sequence continues at coordinate 41,690 of JAQUFE010000007.1, read as the reverse complement.
AAACAATCAACAGGTAACTTAATGGTTTATATATGTTAGAGATAAGCAAGTCGATAAGAAAATTAGATGACATTGACATAGGTGATAATATATTTCACTATGACTACAATGTCAACCATTTACTCTCACTCATTGATGAAGGAGTTGATGAAGATGATACTCTATATTTGAGTTCATTTCGCTCATTTGAAGGTGAAGTTTTTGAAAACTTTATATATGAAAAACTCCTAAGATATGCAGAAGAAAATGACAATATAGATAAGTTTATACTTAAGGGCTTTCATCAAAGAAGGCAAAAAGCACATGCAAATACTCTCTCCATAAGTGAAAAGCAACAGATTGTTTATAGAACAAAGAGTAGAGAGATTAGCGAATTTGATGCTATGTTTATTACAAAAGATAGAGAGCTATATTTTGTAGAGATGACTCTTGTAAAATCTGTAATGAAATTAAGAAAAAGACTTAGAAAGAAAAAAGCACTCCTAGAGATAATTTTTCCAGACTATGAGATAAAGGCGCTCATCATTTTAAATGAGGGTGCAACAGGAACTAGACAGTTCCCAGACTATTGTACAGTTTGGTTTACAAAAGAGTTTACAGCAAAAGATGTACTAGAGTACATCAAAAATCCAGATTCTAGAGAGTTAGCTCCTATCTCAAGAGTCTGCTCTACAAAGATGATTGAAGCACACTCTCTTAAGCTCTACCAATTTCGATACTACAACACTATGTCATGGCTTACAAAGACACTCAGAGCTCATAAAAAGTTTACATTAGATATGAATTTTTTGTATAAAGATACCGTACAAAGATATCTTGATTTATACAATAAATTTTATATAGGTTATATAGATATAGCAGATGCAATAGAACTTTTAGGATTAGAGGGGGAGTACCAAGAGGATCAAAGAGTTATAGTAGCTATAGAGAAAAAATATAGTGATGAGATAGTTCTAACATACTACTTACAAAGAAATCGAAAAAACCTCTATCTATACTCTTTTAGTGACGCCCATAAGGTCATTAAGGAGAAAAAAGATCCATACGGTATAACTGTAACAGAGGTCTTTCATATAAATAAAATGATGGATGATAGTTACAAGCTGAGCATGGCAAGCCTAAAGAGTATCAAAAAACTCTTAAGATCAAAATTTGAACAGGGCTTGAAAAAGTAACTACCTGTTATGCTTCGTAAGAGATAGAAGCGGCTCTCTCTTTATATGCTTGTAAAGGCTCTTTATCCTCTTTTCTTGGATTTATAAGTTTATCCAAATCCTCTTGTCTATTTCGTAGAATTGATTCAAACTCATCCTGTGTAGCTGGTCTGTTATCTGTAAACTTATCAAGTAAAATATTGTTTGAACCCATAAGTACCAAATAACTTTGCTCGCCAAAGTCAAGCATCACTACACTGCTTGATCTGTCAATATTTTTTTGAAATCTAATAGAGACATTATCCCCTAGTTTTTGTGATTGCTGCATCTGAGTATTGTTTTGTGTTGAAGAGTTATATGACCACTTATTTGCTTTTATATCTTTTGGTGCAATTTTTCTCTTTAGATAGAATAAAATAACAATGCCTATAATTAAGATAGCTACAACTATATAGTAGCTTTGTGACATACCAGAATCATCTTTAGTCGGCAAATTTACTAAAGGGTTGCTGGATGGAGTTTGTGCTTTAGTTTGAGGAGATGTTGCTGTTGTTGGGGTATTTATATGAAATCTTAGTCTAAGTCCATAAGCATCAGAAGTTTTAGATGCCTGTAACTCTACTGATGGAGCTACTGCTGCTACTATCTGGATATATCCTGACATTGGTGTTATGCTAATGGAGTGTAAAAACTTTGAAGAGAGTTTTTTTGTCTTAACTGATTCTATGTTCGCATCTGTTAGTTTTATGGTGATGATAGAGTTCGAGATACTCTGTTTTATTTTGCCCTCATAAGGAGTGTCAAAAGTTATCATAACATCTGCTCTATCCGTTCTGTCGTAGATGTTATAGCTTAAAATTTTTGATGCGTTTAAAACTAGAGGAAGGAGGGCGATAAGTAGAAATCTAATCATAGTCTCTCTTTAGAAAGATGGTATAAAACTGCGCTTGAATCTAGTATCTCATTTATACGAATAGCGAGGTTTTTTTCATAAACCATAACTTCACCCTTGCCCAAGATGCGACCATTTACATAGGTCTCAACACTCTCTCCAGCTGGTTTTTTAAGGTCGATAATAGCATCTTTTTTAAGGTCTAATATCTCAGCTATAGTTTTTTCTGTCTCACCTAAATCAGCTACGAACTCTACTTCCATATCTAAAAGGCCACCATAATTCATCCATGATAGTTCTTTATCTGCATTATAAGGAGGTTGAGTCTCTCCATAATAGTATTTACTTTTTTTAGCCAATTTGTATCTCCTTGATGGCTATTACCATCTCATCATCATCTATCTTAATGCTCTTTGCATCATCAAAATCAAAATCAAAAATGTCTATTTTTTCAAAACAAGGTGTCGCAATAGTGAAAGAGTCACCAGTGCTTTGAGCTAGAACTTTAGCACTTCCTATGATAAGATTTGTAGTCTCTAATGTCATGTCTATAAGTGTCTCTTCATCACTCTCATCTTCTTCTAAAAAAACTTTTGAAATCTTCTGCATAAACCCTAAGTCAGATGCTAAGTATATTCTGAACTTTTTAGGTTCTATTGTTTGTATGTCTATGTAAGCAATAAGTGTTCTCTTCTTGTTTATGATATCACTAATGCTGTGAGAGACGCGGATTTGATGAATACAAAAATTTTCTGAAGCTCGAATTATAGTTTTTAACATTTGTGCCCTTTATTAAACTTGATTATACTTCATCCAATCTCAAAGCAAAATTAAACTCTTTAGAATAAAACAATGATAAAGCCTATAGTATGTATAATTCGCAAAAAGTTTGATGGCGATTAATGATTGAATTGATATTTCTTGGCGCTACTGTTGGAGTTCTCTCTGGTTTTTTTGGCATAGGTGGCGGGACTATTTTAGTGCCACTTCTGTTGATTCTAGGCTATGAGATAAAAGAGGCTATAGGCATAGCAGTAGTCCAAATGGTTTTTAGTTCTGTTTATGGGAGTTATCTAAATCATAAAAAAGGTACACTAGATGCCACAATGATTGGCATCATTGGCGTTGGTGGATTTATTGGAGCTTTACTAAGTGGAAATATCGCATCTAGCTTTAGTGATTTAGCTTTAGAGCTGATATTTTTAGCCTTTGCCGTTTTTGCACTTTTGAGACTCTTTATCAAGACAAAAGCAGGGCTACAACAAAAAGAGATAAGCAAGGCTTGGCTCTTTGTTATAGGCTTTGTTTTGGGCGCGATTAGTATGACTATTGGAGTTGGTGGCAGTATCTTGCTCGTTCCCATCTTAGTAGGTTTTTTACATGTACCACTAAAAAAAGCCATATCTGCTGGCCTGTTTTTTGTGGTTTTTTCATCTATTGCAGGGCTTATATCTCATGCAAAAATAGGGCATGTTAATTTTGAGACAGGAATAATAATAGGCTTGGCATCTCTATTTGGAGTCTATCTTGGCATCCATTTAAAAGATAGAGTAGACATTGTGCTGCAAAAAAGACTTCTTGTTATTTTTTACTTTTTAGTTGTGGCATATTTAATACAAAGAATTTTTACTTAGGAATTTAAAATGAAAAAAGATTATATTACAATAACTGGTGCGAGAGAGAATAATTTAAAAAATATTAACTTACAAATCCCAAAAAATTCCCTTGTGGTAATGACTGGTATTAGTGGAAGTGGTAAGTCAACTCTAGCCTTTGATACACTCTATGCTGAGGGACAAAGAAGATATATGGAGTCTTTGTCATCTTATGCAAGACAGTTTTTAGACCGTGTTGGAAAACCTGATGTTGACAAGATAGAAGGATTAACTCCAGCTATTGCGATAGATCAAAAAACAACTTCTAAAAATCCTCGCTCAACTGTTGGGACAATTACAGAGATTTATGACTATTTTAGACTTTTATATGCAAGAGTTGGTGTGCAACACTGCCATAAATGCCAAAAAGTTATCTCACAAATGTCAGCAGCAGATATCATAGCTGAAGTTGCAAAGCTTCCAGAGGGCGCAAAACTAGCACTTTTAGCTCCTCTTGTTCGTGAGAAAAAAGGTTCATACGCTGATTTGCTTGAATCTTTAGTTCACAAAGGTTATGTAAGAGCTATGATAGATGGTGTGATGGTAAGACTCGATGAAGAGATAGAACTTAGTAAAACTAAAAAACACACCATCAAAGTTGTTATAGATAGAGTGGTGGTAAAAGCTGAGAACAAAGAGAGAATAGCATCTGATGTTGAGAAGGCTCTAAAAGAGAGTTATGGAGAACTTGAGATTGATATACTAAACCACGAAGAACTTGGTTTAAAGCATAGCAATATCCACTATAGTGAGCATAACGCTTGTTTTGATTGTAAGATAAGTTTTGACCCACTTGAGCCACTCTCATTCTCTTTTAACTCGCCAAAAGGTGCTTGTAGTGAGTGCGATGGTTTGGGACTTCGCTATGCACTTGATTATGAAAAAATCATAGACATTGACCTCTCAGTTGAAAAAGGGGCTGTAAAAATAGTCTATGGCTTTAACAAGGGTTACTACTTTACATTTTTAAAAGGCTTTTGTGAACAAAATGAGATAGATGTAACGATTCCATATTCAGAGCTTCCAGAACATCAGAAAAAAGCGATACTTCATGGTGGAATAGAAGAAGTTACCTTTCTTTGGAAAAATCATCCAGTAAAGAGAATGTGGCCGGGTATCGTAAAAATAGCTTATGATATGTTCAAAGATGAAAAAGAGTTAGCAGATTATATGAGTGAGAAGACTTGTAATATCTGTAACTCTCATAGATTAAAAAGAGAGTCTTTAGCCGTTAGAGTAGGCAATAAAGGCATTGCAGAGATTTTAGATATGCCCATCTCTAAAACCTATGAGTGGTTTGCAGATAGTAAAAACTTTGAGTACTTTAATGCTCAAAACACACAAGTAGCACAGCCTATACTAAATGAGATAAGAGAGAGACTCTACTTTTTACACGATGTTGGACTTGGCTATATAACGCTAGGACGAGATGCAAGGACAATAAGTGGTGGAGAGGCTCAAAGGATTCGTATCGCATCTCAGATAGGAAGTGGTCTAACAGGGGTTTTATATGTCTTAGATGAGCCAAGTATTGGACTCCATGAGAGAGATACAAAAAAACTCATCCGTACACTAAGAAGTCTTCAAGAAAAAGGTAATAGTGTTATAGTTGTTGAGCATGATAAAGAGACGATTGAAAATGCTGACTATATTGTAGATATTGGTCCTGGGGCTGGAAAGTTTGGTGGAGAGGTTGTTTTTAGTGGAACGCTAGATAAACTTAGAGCTGCCGATACTCTTACTTCAGACTACCTCTATGGAAGAAAAAAAATAGAGTACTTCCATAGACGACCTCAAGATAAGTTTATAGAAATAAAAAATGTAACTCTAAATAACATCAAAGATCTAAGTGCGAAGATTCCACTAAATAACTTTGTTTGTATAACAGGTGTGAGTGGAAGTGGAAAGAGTTCACTTATGCTTCAAACTCTGCTTCCAACTGCAAGGGAGCTTTTAAATCATGCTAGAAAAGTTAACAAAGTTGCAGGTGTTGAGATTACAGGGTTAGAGCATGTTGATAAGGTTATATACCTTGATCAAAGTCCAATAGGGCGAACTCCAAGGTCAAATCCAGCAACTTACACAGGTGTAATGGATGAGATAAGAAACCTTTTTTCGCAAACAAAAGAGTCACAAATAAGAGGATATACCACTTCAAGATTTAGCTTTAATGTTAAGGGTGGCAGATGCGAGAAGTGTCAAGGTGAGGGCGAGATAAAGATAGAGATGCACTTTTTGCCAGACATCATGGTGAAGTGTGATACTTGTCATGGTACAAGATATAATCAGCAGACACTAGAAGTCCTTTACAAAGGCAAAACTATCTCTGATGTTCTTAACATGAGCGTTGATGAAGCTTTTGAGTTTTTTAAACCCATTCCAAAAATCCATCAAAAGATGCAAACTCTAGTTGATGTAGGACTAGGTTACATAACACTGGGACAAAATGCAGTAACGCTCTCAGGTGGAGAGGCTCAAAGGATAAAACTAAGTAAAGAGCTTAGTCGTAAAGATACAGGTAAAACACTCTACATCTTAGATGAACCTACAACAGGGCTTCACTTTGCAGATGTGGATAGACTTACAAAAGTTTTACATCACTTTGTAGAGCTTGGAAACAGTGTTTTGATTATAGAACACAATTTAGATATGATTAAGAATGCTGACTGGATTATAGATATGGGTCCAGAGGGAGGCTCAGGCGGTGGACTTATCATCGCAGAGGGTTCCCCAGAGGATTTGATTAAAAACTATAAAAAAACCAAAAGTTATACGGCTGAGTATTTGATAAAAGAGTTAAGTGCAAATAAGGAGGACTCATGAAAAAAGTACTAATAATAAACGGGCATCAAAGATATGAAAAAGTGGCTGAGGGTAAGCTTACAAAGATATACATAGACTCTGCAACTGAATTTTTTGAGAAAAATGGTTTTCTTGTAAAACATAGTGTTGTTGAGAGCGATTATGATGTAAAGCAAGAGGTTGAAAAATTTGTTTGGGCTGACTATATAGTGTTTCAACACCCCATTTACTGGATGGGTGTTCCTTGGATTACAAAAAAATATATAGATGAAGTTTTTTCTGCTGGTGCTAATAATGGTATATACATAAATGATGGTAGGAGTAGAAGTGATGCAACAAAATGCTATGGTAGTGGAGGTTTGATGCAAGATAAGAGCTATATGCTATCGCTCACTTATAACTGTCCTACTAGTGAATTTTCTAACAAAGATGGTTTCTTTGAAGGTTTATCACTAGATGAAGCAAATGTAGCTACGCATAAAACATTTCAGTTTTGTGGAGCAAATCCTCTAGAAACATATTCCATTCACGATGTATATAAAGGTGATTTAAATATGGATGCTGAATTAGAAAACTTTAAAAAAGTATTAGAGAAAAATTTTATATAAACAGTAGGAGAATATATGGATAAAACATTTGAAGAGACATTAGAGTTTAGGCACGCTTGTAAAGTTTTTGATGAATCAAAAAAGATACCGCAAAAAGATTTAGAGTTTATACTAGATGCTGCAAGACGTGCTCCATCCTCTTTTGGTATGGAGCCTTGGAAGTTTTTAGTTATAACAAACGAAGAACTAAAAGCAAAGCTAAGACCACATTGTTGGGATCAAGTTCAGATAACTTCTTGTTCGCATCTTATAGTCATTTTAGCTGGCATCGAGAGTGTAAAAGTAGAGTCTGGTATTCCAAAAAAAAGATTTGCAAGACGAGAGATGCCAGAAGATAAGTTGGAGTTTTATATCAATCTTTATAGAAATCATTTAAAAGATACACTGAGTAGTGATGAAAATATCTACGCTTGGACTGCTAAGCAGACTATATTTGCAGCTGCAAATATGATGAGTGCAGCAGCCGTTAAAGGTGTTGATTCTTGTCCTATAGAGGGTTATGATAAAGATGGAGTTGAGACTATTTTAGCTCTTGACAAGAGTAAGTTTAGACTCTCTATGCTTCTTCCTTTAGGTTATAGAGTAAATGAGCAATCTTCTCAGCAAAGACTTAAGTTTGATGAAGTGGTAGAGTACATAGATTAAGGAAAAGATGATGAAATTTTTATATACAACAATCTTAAGCGCCTTTCTTCTTGGGGGCTGTGCAACAAACAGTGGCCCTGAGTATGATGGAAGTAGTTACAATCAAATGAAGCGCATTGAGATAGGAAAAGTAGTAGAACAAAAACTTGTAGTTATCAAAGATGATGGCTCAGGTAAGTTTTTGGGAGCTGTCGTAGGTGCAGTTTTAGGCTCAACTGTTGGCAGAGGAGCTGGAACAACATTAGCGATGTTAGGTGGCGGTTTAGCTGGTGGATATGCTGGACATGAAGTAGGAAAGGCAAATGGGGCAGAACTTACAGTAGAACTACAAAGTGGTGAGACGGTTGTAGTTGTTGTTAAGGGAAGTGAAAATATTGTAGTAGGCGACCGTGTTAAAATCATTAAAGATGGCAACAAAGTAGCTCGAGTGGATAAGATAATCGACTAAGTTTTGCTTTAAAAACTAAGAGTATAATTACAAAAAAAATTCAAAGGTCAATTAAATGTCAACATATATTTTTGGACATACTAATCCAGATTCTGACTCTATAGTCGGAGCAATCTCTCTAGCTTATCTTAAAAACAAAATCGGTGAAGATTGTGTAGCTACTCGTCAAGGTGAAATATCTCCTGAAACTGAGTTTATACTAAACAAGTTTGGCGGCGCTGTGCCAGAACTTAAGACGACTTATGCAGGTGAGAGTGTTTACTTGGTTGATTTCTCTGACTTAGCCCAAGCTCCAAAAGACATTATGGAAGCTACTATTTTAGGGATTTATGACCACCACAAACTAGGAGACATTACAACCTCTACTCCATTAGAGTGTTGGATACGACCTATTGGTAGCTCAAACACAGTTATAAAAGAAGCGTATGATTATCACGGGGTTGAAATCCCAAAAGATATAGCTGGGATGATGCTGTGTGCGATACTTAGTGACACTGTTATCTTTAAATCTCCAACATGTACAAAACTAGATACTAAAGCAGTTAAAGAGTTAGCAAAGATTGCTGGCATCGAAGACTATAAAGCTCTTGGTATGGAGATGTTTATCGTAAAGTCAGCAGTAGAAGGGGCGAGTGCGAGAGAGTTAAATACTCGTGATTATAAAGAGTTTGTTATGGGTGGCGATAAACTCGGCATTGGGCAGCTTGAAGTGGTTGATTTGAGCGTTTTTGATGAGATTAAAAATGACCTCTTCCTTGATATGAAAAAACTAAAAGAAGAAGGAAACCTTCATAGTGTTATCATCCTTCTAACGGACATTATGAAAGAGGGTTCTCAGATGCTAGTAGTTAGTGATGATGAGAGCAAGATAGAAAAGGCTTTTGGATGCACACTTCAGAACTCTCAAGTGTGGCTTGATGGAGTACTTAGTCGTAAAAAGCAAGTTATTCCATTTCTTCAAGCACAGTTTTAACTTTACTGGATTAAAAATCTATTAAAATAAACATCTTCTATCTCTCCCTCGGAGAGGTAGGCATTTATATTTTTAACTAGCTCTTTTTTCATTCTATGGTTTGATACTCTGGCACTATTTGAGTTTGAAAAAGTATGAATAACAGCATCTCTTAAAACATCGCCTTTAGCTAAAATCTCGTTTTTTGCAGCCCCTGTACTTATCCAAGCATTTTTATTTTTCTCTTTATATTTTAGTGATATGTTAAGTATAAGCTTTTTATCCCCAGCAATATTTACAGTAAAGTCACCTAGATTTGCCATAGTAGAGCTTTTTACAGTTACTCTGTTAGTATAAAATCTCTCTTTTGCAAATTCCTGTTTTTTCTTTGATGGATTTTGCATATTATCTCTAACATTACCGATACCATAATCCTCTTCATTGTACTTTTTTAAGTTTTTAAAGTCTGAAGTTGAGACACCATAAAAGATGAGTAAAAGTAGAAGGGCTGTTAATGTAAGCCAGATTATTGATAAGATTATTTTTCGTAACATAGTTTACCTACTCAGCATAAAGATATCTTTTTATTTTTTTAGTTGGGGTCTCTACAAATGGCTCTATCTGTTGTATAAATTTTACTATTTTAGAAGAAGATGCTACTTGGTTATTTACTTTAAGGCGTAACTCTTCTAAAAACTCTGCTATCTCTTCTTTGACCATTGCATCAGTGTTTTTATCGGCACGAAATCTTTTATCTAAGAGTTCATAATTTAAGTGGACTCTTGCTACTAATTTGGAGTTTTGCTCTAAAACTAGTGAATCAAGTACAGCTTCGTTTTGGTTTATGATGGATTCTAGCTGCTCTGGGTAGATATTTTTTCCATCTGAACCGATGATGACATTTTTGCTTCTTCCTCTGATAAAGAGATAACCATCCTCATCTATATAACCTAAATCTCCAGTCAAAAACCAACCATCTTTCAGTACCTCATCAGTTTTTTCTTTATCTTTGTAATACCCTAGCATCACACTAGGTGAAGATGCCATGATTTCTCCCTCTTTAGTAACTGGGTCTGGATCTTTTATTTTAAGCTCTACACCGTAAAAGGCAGGGCCTGTTGATCTGAACTTTGGTTGTAAGTTTATGTTTGTCCCAGCTAAGAGAGGTGCAGTTTCAGTTAAGCCATAGCCCACAGTGTATGGAAACTCTGCTTCTATTAGAAACTCCTCAACATATGGAGATAGAGCTGCTCCGCCTATGCCAAAAAATCTAAGTCTGCCACCAAAAGTCTCTAAGAGTTTTTTACCAGCTATCTTGTTTAATTTTTTTCGTATAAAGCTGTTTTTATAGAGATTTCTCATTATAAAAGAGCTAGTAAGCTTTGGTAGGACTCTGTTTTTGTAAATCTTCTCTATAATAAGAGGCACGCTTAGCATCATAGTTGGTTTTACAATCTCAAAAGCCTTTAGTAAAACGCTTGGAGTTGGTGTTTTCTCAATATATACAACACTCGAGCCGTGAAGTATGGGAACGATCAAGCCAACCGTACACTCATAGGTATGGGCTAGAGGAAGTATGGATAAAAAAACATCATCTTTTGTTATTTCTAAGATGGAGTGAGTTGAGAGGGCATTTGTTACAATATTTTTGTGACTTAGCATCACCCCTTTTGAGTGTCCTGTTGTGCCTGATGTGTATATAATAGCCGCTAAATCATCCTCTTTTATCTCTTTTGGAGTTTGGTTTGAGAGTTTTTGTGCCATCTCTTTAGTCTTTGCTCTAAGTTCACTAAGATAGGTTTTATTTATAGACTCATCGATGATTTTAAGGCTGTCTAACTCTATAGCAAACTCTAAGTAAGTATCACTGCTCTCTTCTAGTGTGCTTAGATGCTTATGAGATACAAAAGCTGCTTTTGCCTCAGAGTGGCGGAGTATATGAAGAATCTCTGAGGGATGAAAGTCTGGAAGAACAGGAACTATAACTGCACCTATGTAAGTTACACTAAAGTAAGCTATGCCCCAGTTAGGCATATTCTCACTAAGAAGTAGTACTTTATCACCATGAGAGATACCATTTTCTTGAAGTAGTTTTACTATCTCTTGTACTTTTTGCCCAAACTCTAAATAGTTCATAGGTACTTCTGAGAGTTTGCTTAATGCATCAGAATCCTTATATAGCAAAACAGAACGATCTAGTAACTTTGGTAGCGTATAGTTATCTAGATTTTCATAGGGGTATGTCATAACTAATCTCTTATTTTAATTTGATTGAGTATTATTATACTTAAAAAGACACAAAGCTGAGATACCTTGAGTAGAAGAAGTAAAAACAACCAAACAAAACGAAACACTGTAGAGTTTAGCGAAAAAGATTTTTTGCCAACAACTAAAGAAGAGATGGATGCTCTTGGCTGGGATAGATGCGATATTATCCTAGTTAGTGGAGATGCATATATAGACTCTCCTTTTATCGGCGTGGCAATGGTTGGTCGGATGCTTGAGAGGATGGGTTATAGAGTTGGCATGATAGGTCAGCCTGATATTAACAGCGATACTGATATAAAAAGACTTGGCGAGCCTAGACTCTACTGGGGTGTGAGTGGCGGAAGTGTTGATAGTATGGTTAGTAACTACACAGCTACAAAAAAGTTTAGAAATACAGATGATTATACTCCTGGTGGGAAAAACGATAAAAGACCAGACCGCGCTCTAAGTGTTTACTGCAACCTTATAAGAAGATATTTTAAAGATACTGTACCTTTGGTTATCGGAGGGATTGAGGCATCTCTTAGACGCGTGAGTCATTATGATTATTGGCAAAACAGGCTAAAAAAACCTATACTCTTTGACTCAAAAGCTGATGCGCTTATCTATGGGATGGGAGAGATTGCTTTAGAAGAACTAACCCGTGCTATAGAAAACAAAACTGATTATAGTGGTATTAGAGGAGTTTGCTACATTTCTAAAGAGCCAAAGCTTGAGTATATACAACTTCCATCGCATCAAGAGTGTGTGGACGATAAAGAGCGTTATATTGACCTTTTTGATGATTTTTATGATAACAATGACCCCATAAGTGCAAAAGGACTTTGCCAAAAGGTAGATGATAGATATCTTATACAAAATCCACCCTGTGATTATCTCAACCAAGAAGAGATGGATGCTAACTCAAACTTACCCTTTACAAGAGAGCTTCATCCTTACTATAGAAAGTTTGGAAAGGTAAAGTGCCTAGAGACTATAAAATTCTCCATCATGACTCATCATGGATGCTGGGGAGAGTGTAACTTTTGTGCTATTGGTGTGCATCAAGGTAGAACCATAAGAACAAGAACAGAAGAAAATATCCTACAAGAGGCAAAAGAGTTTAGCAGGTACAAAGACTATAAAGGCATCATAAGCGATGTTGGCGGTCCAACTGCAAATATGTATGGCTATGAGTGTGTTAAAAAACTTAAAAAAGGTACTTGTGATGATATCAGATGTGTAGATGCCGATAGACTCTGTAAGGTTATGCATGTTGATCACAGTAGAAATATTAGCCTACTTAGAAAAGTAAGGGAAGTGGAGGGTGTAAGAAAAGCTTTTGTTGCATCTGGAGTTAGATATGATCTTATTACTGCTGATAAAAAACATGGATATTCATATCTTAAAGAGATGGTTGAACATCATATCTCAGGTCAGATGAAAGTAGCACCCGAGCATACTCAGCAACATGTCTTAGAGCTTATGGGAAAACCTGGTAAAGAGACTCTAGTTGACTTTAAAAAGATGTACGATAGACTAAACAAAGAGTCAGGTAAAAATCAGTTTTTAACCTACTATCTTATAGCTGCGCATCCTGGATGCGAAGAGAAAGATATGCATGAGTTAAAGCGTTTTACAACAGATGAACTAAAGATGAACCCAGAACAAGCTCAAGTCTTTACTCCCACACCTAGCACTTACTCCGCTGTTATGTACTACACAGAGCTAGACCCAAAAACGCGCAAGAAAATTTTTGTAGAAAAAGATACAAAAAGAAAAGAGAAGCAGAAGCAGATAGTTGTAGCAAAAGAGTGCTTTAAGAGCGGATTTGCTTCATGATGTAAACAATAAGTTCTACTCTTTAAAATGGGCTCTCTTTCATCTATATAAAAACTTATATTTAACTCTAAAAAACAAAAAACTATATAGTATTTTAACACTAATAAACGAACCTATAATCTAGTGTTTTATTATTACTATATTATCAGTTTAACATACTACAATTCTGTCAATATTTGACTATATTGAGCGATATCAAAAAAATATAAAAAGTAGGCCTTCTAAACAATGATTAAAATTTTTCGTTTAATATTTTTGATATTTATAATTTTTTATAATACTACACTATCTTCTAGTGCCATAGAAAAAGCTAGTGACAAAAAACAAATACTTGTTCTTCACTCTTATCATAGTGGCATGACTTGGGTTGAGAACATTAACAAAGCTATCATAGATATAATCAAACCAGAGAAGAACAACTGCATAATTTATACGGAGTATATGGACTCTAAGAGGTATAATTCTGAGAGTTATTGTCAAAGCCTAAAAGAGTTTTTTAAAAATAAATATAAGAGTATGAAGTTTGATATTATCTTAGCATCTGATAACAATGCCTTTAATTTTTTGCTTGAGAAAAGAGATGTGATTTTTGGGGAAGTACCTGTCTCTTTTTGTGGGGTTAATGGCTTTGAGCAAGATAGCATAAAAGATATTAGTAACATAACGGGAGTAGCAGAGAAGTACTCTGTCAAAGAGACTGTTGATACTATCTTAAAACTTCACAAGGATGCTAAAAATATCTTTATCATCAACGATTACCTTAAAACAGGTCTAATAAGTAAAAAAGATATGCAAAAAGAGTTGGTTTCCTATGAAGATAGAGTAAAGTTTATATATTCGGACAATCTAACGCTTGAAGAGTTAAGAGATGAAATAGCAAGTCTTAAAAGTGATACAGTTGTTCTTTTAGGATCTTACTATGCAGATAAAAACAAAAAATTTATAACTTATGAAGTAGTGGGAGACTATCTTTTAGAGGCAAGTGAATCTCCCGTTTATTGCCTTTTTAACTTTAATATTTCTAATAATGTTGTTGGTGGAAAAGTCATCGGTGGATATACTCAAGGCGAGAGAATGTCTAAAATAGCTTTGAGAATTTTAAATGGTGAACAAGCAAGCAGTATCGCTGTAGAAGACTCACAAGCAAATCAATTTGTTTTTAACTATAAGGGCTTGAAAAAGCATAATATAAACGAGGCAAAACTACCTAAAGATTCTAAAATTATAAACAAACCTTTCTCTTTATATGAAGAATATAAAACTATATTGTTCTATCTAATAGCTCTTTTTGGCACTATTATTACTCTGTTTGCTCTCTTTTTGTTCTATATAAAAATAGCAAAGAAAACAGATCAAAAAGACATGATAGTAATTAATATTATCAGATTTAGCCCTATTTTTGTCATCCCTCTGATAACTGCAATCTTGGTTTGGTTGTTTATATATTCAGCAAACGAAAATTTACAAGATAGAAAATATGCCGAGAGTCAGATATATATAGAAAATATGAAACTAAAATCAAAACTAGAAGTAGATAGATTTGTCCAAATAGCCCAACATAGATTTACATTAAAATACAATAATAAAGAGATGATAAAATCAAATCTCTTAAGCATAGCATCTGGTATCCGTTATGGTGATAATGGATACATTATAGTTGGTAGTATGGATGGGATAATGTTACAGCATCCACAAAAAGATTTGATTGGTGCTAGATTTGAGGATGCTAAGTATGTAAAAGCCAAAAGAGTTTTTGATTTGTTTAAAGAAAAAATAGATGAAGAAGGTAGAGGTTTTGTCTCTTATATGTGGGAAAATCCAACTACTAAAGAGGATGAGGAAAAATTAACATATGTAAATTATATACCTGAACTTAACTGGTATGTAGCATCTGGAGTATATCTTGATGAACTTGATAACTATATAGAAAATAAACTAAAACAAGATGCACTTTATGATGAGAAAAATATAAACATAATAATCTTAGCATCTGTTGTCTTGTTGGTTTTTAGTCTAATACTATCTATTGCGATGTCTGCAGTTATTAAAAATATATTTATATTTTATAAAAAAAGTATCTTACAAGAGTTAAAAAAGATAAAAGAGGTAGAGAAATCTAAAGAGAAGTACCAACTTCTAGCCAACACAGATAGCCTAACTAAAGCACATAACAGGTTCTCTATCATGCAGATAATAGATGAGGAACTCCTAAAATTTAAAAATACTAATCTAAGTTTGTCTATCATAATGTTTGATTTAGACCACTTTAAAAAGGTAAATGATCTATATGGTCATAGTGCTGGGGATAGTGTGCTTATGGAGATTACAGAGCTTGTTAAAGCGAATCTAAGAGATGCTGATAGTATTGGTAGATATGGTGGTGAAGAATTTTTAGCGATCTTACCAAAAACTAATTTAGATACAGCAAAGAGTATAGCAGATAGAATAAGAGAGAAAGTAGAGTCATTTAACTTTACTGATGTTGGAGAGATAACAATAAGCATGGGTGCTATAGAAGTTTTTAAAAGTGAGAGTAGGCATGAGCTATTAAAACGCGTAGATGACTTGTTATATCAAGCAAAAGGTGAGGGAAGAAATAGAGTTTGTTGTTAAAAACTAGATAATTTAGCAAAAAATGTTCCAACTCTTACTATACTCTCAGTTTTAATATTCTACAATGCTCAATAAAATAACAGATAAAGTACATAAAAATGAGAATAGATAAGTTTTTAAACTCCGTAAATATAACAAAAAGGCGCTCAGTTGCGCAAGATATGATAAACAACAAGGTTGTTTTGATAAATGGTACAGTAGCTAAGGCTAGTAAAAATGTTGAAGTTGGTAGCATCATTAGTATCAACTTTTTAGAGAGCACTAAGATGTATGAGGTGCTAAAGATTCCCACAACAAAATCAACTCCAAAATCACTTCAAGGTGAGTATGTAAAGGAGTTGTCTTGAGTTATGAGAGAGCAAAAGAGCAGTTTGTATCACTCTTTAACAATGAGTTAAATGAAGAGGAGATGCTAGAGTTTTTGATTAGTATAAAGCTAGATGCTAACACTTCTGTGGAGACAATAGCAGCTGCGGCTGAAGTAATGCGTCAAAATGCTCTAATGCTTCCAATATCTAGTGCGCTTAGAGACAAGTCTATAGATGTTGTAGGAACTGGTGGAGATAAGATAGGAAGCTTTAACATCTCTTCAACTGTTGCCATCATACTAGCAGCATCTGGATGCTTCGTTGCAAAACATGGAAGTCGCTCTGTAACTTCAAAGTCTGGAAGTGCAGATATGTTTGAAAAGTTGGGTGTTAGATTAGATTTGAGCATAGAAGATAGTGCTAGGCTTTTAGAAGAGAGCGGCTTTACTTTTATGTTTGCAGCTAACCATCATCCTGCTATGAAATTCATCATGCCAGTTAGAAAAAATATCCCTGATAAAACCATCTTTAATATTCTAGGTCCACTTACAAATCCTGCTGGAGTTAAGAAGTCACTTCTTGGAGTTTTTAACAAATCTTTTGTATCAAAGATGGCAGAAGCTCTAAAGATAAATGGTGCAAAATCAACTATGGTTGTAAGCTCCAAAGAGAATATGGATGAGATAAGTATTTCTGATATTACTTACGCTTCACAACTCTACAAAGGTGAGGTAAGAGAGTTTGAGATTGACCCACAAATCTATGGCATAAAAAAGGCTCCTCTTAAATCTATTGTTGGTGGAGATGCTACTTTTAATGCTTCTATACTTAGAGATATTCTTGACTCTAAAGCTACAGATGCACAAAGAGATATAGTACTAATTAACACAGCAGCAGCTCTTGTAGTTGATGGAATGGCTAGAGATATGCAAGATGGACTTGAGATTGCAAGAGAAACAATAAAATCATCAAAAGCCAAAGAGAAACTTAGAAAAATCATTGAAATATCAAACAAATTATGAGAAAATATCTACTAAAATTAGACCAAATCACCACTTTAGCAGAAGATATTTGTGAAAATTTTGATAATGGAGTTATAATCCTAAGAGGAGACTTGGCGACTGGGAAGACCACTTTTGTAAAAGAGTTTGTAAAGCAAAAAAAAATAAATGATGATGTTACATCTCCCACTTTTTCACTTCAACAATCTTATGGAGATAGAGTCTTTCACTATGATATCTATAACCATGGACTAGATCATTTTATCTCTTTAGGAATGCTTGAAGAGTTAGAAAGAGATGGAGTGCATCTAGTAGAGTGGGGCGATGAAAAACTCAAAGAGATTTTAGATAATGCAGAGATAAAAAATATGACAATTAGTATAAAAAAAATAGATGATAATAGTAGAGAATATGAGGTAGATTATGCACACGCTTAGAGCAGTTGACTTAAAGAAAAAGATAAAAGATTTAGAGATAGTAAAAGGGATGAGCCTTGAAGTTAGTAGTGGAGAAGTTGTAGGACTTTTGGGACCAAATGGAGCTGGAAAAACTACTACTTTTTATATGATATGTGGACTTGTAGAAGCTAGTGGTGGAGAGGTTTTTTTTGACGGAGAAAATATTTCAAATATGCCTCTGCATGAGAGAGCGATGAAAGGCATTGGTTATCTTCCTCAGGAGGCTTCTATCTTTAAAGATTTGAGCGTTGAAGATAACTTGATGGTAGCAGCTCAAGTTGGTTATAAAGACAAAGAGTCTCAAGAGGCTAGAATCTTAGAGCTTTTGGATATGTTTAATATTGAGCCGATTCGTAACCGAAAAGGGATTAGTCTTAGTGGTGGGGAGAGACGCCGCGTTGAGATAGCTCGTGCTTTGGTAAATCGTCCTAAGTTTTTGCTTCTTGATGAACCATTTGCAGGAGTTGACCCCATAGCTGTTTTAGATATTCAAAATGTTATCCATCAACTTGTCTCTTACGATATTGGTGTTTTGATAACTGACCATAATGTTCGTGAGACTCTTGCCGTTTGTGATCGTGCCTACGTGATAAAAGCAGGCTCACTTCTTGCAGCTGGAACAAGTGAAGAGATAGGACAAAATGCAGATGTTAGAAAACACTATCTTGGCGAGGAGTTTAAGCTCTAAATAGCTTAAAGTATCATGGCATCACTTAGGCAAAACACCAGCGTCCAAACAAAGCATAAGCTCTCAAATACTTTGAGAAATTGGCTTCCTATCTTGCACTCTAGCCTTGGAGATTTAGGTGATGCAATGGCTCCTTTTGTTGAGGGTAACCCTGTTGTAGAGGTAAAATCTGGATATGAAGAAGAGTTTGCTAAAAAGATTCCTAAAAAAATTCTAAGCGGACATGTAAGTAACTCAAGAACCGAGCAGATAGAAGCTCTTACTATTCAACACAGATCTCTTTATGAAATTTTAGATGAGCAGATAGGAAAACCACTCTTTCCAACTCCAATCTCACAAAAGATAGCCTTATTTGTAGTTGAGAACTTAGATGAAGATGGCTATTATGAGGGAGATACAACTAAGTTTTGTGATGAAAATAGTCTGAGTGAAGATGAGTTTGAGAGAGTCCGTCTTAGATTTGCTTTTATAGAGCCTGTGGGTATTGCAGCCAAAAATCTTGCTGAATCATTTTTGTTTCAACTAGATAACTCAGATATAAGCGATGAGGCTTATCCTCTTTGTGTAGAGGTTATAAACTCGCTTGAAGATATACATGAGTACTCATCACAAGAGCAGTTTAGCGAGGTTATGAGAGTGCTCTCTAGCTTTAAAAACCCTCCAGCCATAGAGTACCAAGAAGATTCTGCCCATGTTGTGCCAGACCTTATGATTTACTTTAATGATGAAGATGAAATAGAGATAAAACTAAATGATGAGTACTATCCCATCATTAAAATAGACACCAACTATGCAGTAAAACATGAGTTTATCACTCAAAAGATAAAAGAGGCAAAGAGTTTGGTGGATGCTCTTGATATGAGGCGAGCTACACTTTATAAAGTCGGACTTATGATAGTTGAGTATCAGTATGAGTTTTTTACAGGCGGTCAGATTATGCCGCTTACTCTAAAGACCCTTGCAGATGAGTTTGGGCACAATCCCTCTACCATCTCAAGAGCCATCGCAAACAAATATATAGCCTGTGATAGAGGTCTTTTTGCTATGAAAGAGTTTTTTACAACTGCCATAGATGAAGATGTCTCAAACGCGGCAATAAAAGAGTTTTTGATAGGACTTATCAAACAAGAGAGCCGTGAAAAACCTCTTAGTGATATGAAACTTCTTGACCTTATCCAAGATAAATTTAAAGTTACAATGGTTAGACGCACCATCGCAAAGTATAGAAAACAACTAAATATAGCAGGTTCAAGTGAAAGAAAAAAACTCTATCATCTACATTAAAGAACGCTTAGAAGCAGAAGCAAAAAAAAGAGATGATGCAGATGAAGTCTCGCAAGAGAGGCTAGATCCCATCTTAGTGGCAAAACGATACAAAGATGCAAATATCTCTTTAATCTGTGCCTTGTTCGCTTATGGAGGAGTCAAACAGATAGTTAAGTTCCTAGACTCACTAGACTTCTCTCTTTTAAAAAAGAGTGATGAAGAGATAAGAGATGCTTTGAAAAATCACTACTATAGATTTCAAAAGAGTGAAGATGTGATAGCTCTTTTTATCGCTCTAAAGAGATTAAATGAAGTAAGTTCTTTAGAAGAGATATTTAGAGTTGCTTACATAAAAGAGAGAAGTGTTATCCACGGCATCAACGCTCTTATAGAGACAATAAACTCACTTTTTCCACATAACTCTCAAGGCTATAGATTTTTAATCTCAAAAGTTACCACAAAAACCAAGGGAGCAGGGGCGCTAAAGAGATGGATGATGTTTCTTAGATGGATGGTAAGAGAGGATAAGATAGATATGGGACTTTGGAGTGGTGTAAACAAGTCAGACCTCATAATGCCACTAGATACTCACACCTTTAATGTCTCAAAAAAACTAGGACTACTCCACAGAAAAAGCTATGACTTGCAAGCTGCCATTGAGCTTACAGAGATGCTAAAGAGTTTTGATGAAAATGACCCGCTAAAGTATGACTTTGCTTTGTACCGCATTGGGCAAGAAAAGTTAGTTTAAACTAATTTGATATAAGCTTAACGAAGCTTAATTTTCTTCTCAACATCACCTAAAAATGACTTAAAATCTAATGAGTCCCAATAACCCATAAAGGTAAATATCTCTTCACCTTTTGCAGTTACAAAGTAGTGTCTTGGGACACTTTTTGTATTCATCCATGATGGAAAATCATCTATATCTCTGTCTATATTGACTAGAATATATTTTTCATTTAGCATCTTTAGCACTTCTTCATCTTGTAGAGTTGTGTTTTTAAACTTTTTACACCAACCACAAGTTGATGAAGTTATGAGTACATAGAGATTTTTGTTCTCTTTTTGTGCGACTGTTAGAGATGTTTCATAATCATCTGACCAACCAAGCTCAACACTCCAAAGTGAGGAGATTAGAAGTAGAGTTATAGCTATATATTTCATGTTTTTCCTTAAAGATAGTTCTGTTTTATATATATCAAAAAATTATACCACCACTTTTAAAGATATTGCTGAAACTTAGAAGCTTGTAGTCGTCATTGTTCTTAGAACTATTTAGTTGTTTTACTTTTAAAGGGTAGTATGTCATTTAAAATTTCAAACTCAGTAGGTATAGATATGTTACATGACAACTTTAAAGATAGAGCAAAGGACTGGGATAAGAGGAGTAACACCAACACAAAAACTATTGGTGGGGCGATTTTAGAGAGGTTTGCCTTGCACTCTGAGATGGAACTTTTAGACTTTGGGGCTGGAACTGGACTTTTGGGTTTTGAGATAGCACAGCATGTAAAAAAAGTTTATGGTGTTGATACTTCACTTAGTATGTTAGAAGAGCTTCGTGCAAAAAACACTCCTGAGCTTAGCATCGAGCCACTCCATCAAGACATCATAAAAACACCTCTACAAAGGAGCTTTGATGGACTTATAAGCTCTATGACCCTGCATCACATAGAGGATTTGCCTCTCTTTTTCTCTACAATCTATTCAAACATAGAAGAAGATGGTTTTATCGCTATAGCTGACTTAGAACTTGAAGATGGTAGTTTTCACTCCGATAACACAGGAGTTTTTCATTATGGTTTTGATACAGAAGAACTACGAAGTATCGCATCTAGAAGTGGATTTAAAGATATAGAAATCTCACAAGTAAACACTATAAAAAAACCACATAAAGAGTATGGCGTTTTTTTACTTACTGCTATAGTTTAATATGGATACAATTGCCAAATGAAAAAAATACTCTTTTATATCCTTCTAACACAGGCTCTTTTGTACTCTTGTGCTACATGTTCGTTTATGATTCCTACTGCGGATGTTAAACTAAAACTTCCTATACAAAACAATAAACTAAAAAAAATAGAGGTGCTGTGGCACTTCTCAGATGCTTATACCTCTGAGCTAACTCATAACTACGATAAAAATAAAAATCTCACTCTAGATAAAGAAGAGCTTGACAAAGTTTTAGAGATAAAACTTAACTATCTTTTACCTAAAAAGATGCTCACACTCATAAAGTATGGAGATAGTGAACATGAAAATATCATAGATGCTACTTATGATGATTTTACTATAAAAGTAGTAGATAAAAGGCTTCTTTTTGGGTTTAATATCTTAGTGGATATTGAGATAAAAGATAAACACACTATCTCTTTTTTGTTTGAAGATGATGAGGCTTTTTTTAGTTTTATAGTTGATGATGTAGAGATTAAGGCAAAAGATTTGTATTTTCTTGAAAATCTTTATCTCTTTAGTGCAGCAGTGCAATTTAGTTTTGAACCTTTTAAAGAGATAAAAGATGAGACGATAGAATTTGGAACTATTTTAAAAGAAGATGTAGTTATAGAAGATGAACCAGAAACACAAAGTGAGCCAGAAAAGTCAGAAAAACAAAGTGAGCAAGTAACACAAGAGAGCCTTCTTCTTCAAACCATAGAGAAGCTAAAGTCACTTTTTACAGAGGCAAATGAGAGTAAAAAACCTCTAACATATCTGCTTATTTTACTTTTTGCTTATATATATGGAGTTGTTCATGCTGTAGGCCCAGGGCATGGAAAAACACTAGTAGCTAGTTACTTTCTCTCAAATGATAGATCTTACACAAAAGCCTTTTTCATCTCTCTTGCCATTGGAGTTGTGCATACTTTCTCAGCCTTTTTACTAACCTTAATTATCTACTTTCTTATAGAGACTTTTTTGGTACAGTTTATGCAAAACACTATTATGCTAACTACAAAGGTTTCCGCTTTTGTGATTATTGCGATAGCTGTCTATCTACTATATAAAAAACTAAGAGCGTATAAAATTAGAAAAAACAGTATGAGTTTTAGCACAACACCTCATATATCAAGTTGTGGTTGTGGCTCGTGCAAAGTAGATAAAAACTCTACTGATATGGCGCTTATAGTCTCAGCTGGAATCATTCCTTGTCCTGGAACTGTAACTATTTTTATCTTCTCACTCTCTATGGGGATGTATTTTCTAGGATTTTTATCAGCTTTTGTGATGAGTTTGGGGATGAGCACTATAATCTTTCTCTCAGCCATAATAAGTGTAAGTGTGCGTAAAAAAACCTCACAAAAACATACAAAAATCCAGCTTATTTTAGAGTATCTCTCACTTGCACTCATATTTATCTTAGGAGTTGTGCTTTTCTTCTCAACCTAGTTATGCAAACGAGATTTCAACCTCGTAGATAAGGCTTACAAATTCTATTTTGATTTTAAAGTAGCACAGTACGAAGCTTATCGTGGAGAACGCCATTGGTTAGCATTCCTAAAAGCATCACTTCCTAGCTAAACATCTTTTTACAAAGGAATTTTTTGCACTTACGCAGTAGATGCTAGGGGCTGTTTTTATATAGCGTAAAAAAATATAGCTAAATTTCGATATAATCGCATCTAAAATTGAACCCTCTGATTAATTTGTAAACTAGATTCCGTGTTAAGTACTAAATCACGGGATATGTGTCATCCTGAACTTGATTCAGGATCTAATTTAATAATTGTTCAGAACACTCAATTAAAACTATATTACAAGGAGATTATGATGGAGTGTGAGTTCCCCTCGGTAAATTCAAACAAAAAAGAGATAGAAGAGATTTTTAAAGAGATTAAAACTATCGCCGTTATAGGTCTATCTCCAGATGAGAGTAAGGCTAGTCATAGAGTTGCTGCTTATCTTCAAAAGAGTGGTTTTAAGATAGTACCTGTTTATCCAAAAGAAGAGACTATCTTAGGTGAAAAAGTATATAGATCACTAAAAGAGATACCATTTGAAGTAGATATGGTAGATATTTTTAGGAAACCAAAAGTACTAGATGATGTAGCTGATGCGTGTATAGAAAGAGGCGATATTAAGGTCTTTTGGTCGCAGATTGGTATTGTAAATAATGAAGCTGCACAAAGAGCTAAAGATGCAGGGATGAGAGTTGTGCAAAACTTATGCACAATGATAGAACATAAAGCGTTGAGGGGTTAGTTAGTTGTTAAATATTGATAAAATTTATAAGGCAAGAGAGACTATAAAAGAGGTTATCTCGCAAACTCCATTTTCATACGCTCCGCATCTAAGTAAAATATCATCTATGGAGATTTACTTAAAAAAAGAAAATCTTCAAATAACTGGTGCTTTTAAAATACGAGGTGCTTATAACAAGATAGCATCTCTAAGTGAGGCTCAAAAGAATTGCGGTGTTATAGCCGCAAGTGCTGGAAACCACGCTCAAGGCGTTGCTCTTAGTGCATCTAAATTTGGAATTCGTGCAGTTATTGTTATGCCAGATTCTACTCCGCTTACAAAGATAGATGGCGTAAGACTCTACGGTGCAGAAGTGATTTTGGCAGGTTCTAACTATGATGAAGCCTACGCTTATGCAAAAGAGTATGGAGAGAAAAACTCTTTGACCTTTGTACATCCTTTTGAGGATGAAGAGGTTATGGCAGGACAAGGCACACTTGCACTTGAAATTTTAGAGTCATGTAAAGATTTAGATGCAGTAGTTATCCCAGTTGGTGGTGGTGGACTTATCGCTGGAATGGCTACTGCCATAAAGAGTATAAATCCAAACATAGAAGTTATTGGAGTTAGTGCAAAAGGCGCACCTGCTTTTAAAGACTCTTTTGAGCTTAAAAAACCTGTCGATTCTCTTAGTGTTAGAACTATAGCCGACGGTATAGCCGTTAGAGATACTTCCTCTGTGACACTTGGTTATGCACTAAAGAGTGTAGATAGGTTTGTAAGCGTTGACGATGCGGAGATTGCTAGTGCCATCTTAGTTTTGCTTGAGAAGCAAAAGCTTGTAGTTGAGGGCGCTGGTGCTGCAGCTGTGGCTGCTGTTATTCATAACAAACTTGAGCATCTTAAAGGTAAAAAAGTAGCCTTAGTTTTAAGTGGCGGAAATATGGATGTAACACTTTTGTCCGTAATCATCGAAAAAGGACTTCTAAAGTCTGGCAGAAAGATGAAGCTAACAGTCACACTTATAGATAGACCAGGTTCACTTATGCGTTTTACTGAGATACTAAAAGAGTTAAATGCAAATATTGTCCATATAGCCTATGATAGAACTTCGATTTCACTCGACTATGGAGATGCAAATGTTACAGTTCATATGGAGACAAAAGGACAAGAACATCAACAAGAGATTGAAGATAAGTTAAGAGCTGAGGGATACTTAAGAGACCATTAGGATGAATCCAACAAGAGAACTTAGCTTTAAAGATGCCATCATAAGAGTAAAGATGATGGAAGATGGCAATCTTTTAGTTGTAGATGCTAAGGGTGTAGTTAGATTTTTAGATTTTGCGAGTTTGAAAATTCTCTCTGGTTTTAAATGTGGTGTAGAGTATAAAAATTTCAATAGACAAGTTTTTGATTTTAGCTATGATGGTTTGTACTTTACACTTATAAGCTCAACTAAAAAAGAGGCACTTCTTTATAGTGCCAAAACCAAAAAAATTATCGCAAAGATGGATAGACATAGTGGTGAAGTAAACTGTGTGGCAATAGATCCAAGTGGTAAATATATGTTTAGTTGTGGTGATGATGGAAAATCATACGCCATTGATATGATAAACAGAAAAATAGCCTTCACTCTTCCCATACACTCTGATTCCCTTGCTGATATAGCCTTTAGTAAAAATGCTCAGTGGGTAGCAACTGCAAGTTATGATAAGAAAATACACCTCTTTAACTTGATAACCATGACTAAAGTACATAAACTTATAGGACATAATGAGGCGGTTTTAAAAGTTCACTTCTTAAGTGAAAATAGACTTATAAGTATAGACAAGGCAAATGTTGCCATTGTCTGGGACTATGTAAATGCAAAGGTTATTGCTAGATTAGAGGGTATTCATGATGATGTATTGCGTATTGCATCTACAGAAGATGGAAATTTCCTTTTTTTAGGGACTAAACTTGGTTATGTTATGGTTTATGAACTAGAGAGTTATAAGATGCTCTCAAGAAAATATATAAAACTAACATCGACTATAACAGCCCTCGATTTCGATGAAAAAGCTTTACAGCTTATAGTTGCAACTGAGGAAGCAAATCTACTTATTTATGATATATTTGAATCAGAAGGTCGCATTGTAAAGCTCTTAAGACTAAAAAACTATAAAAAAATCCAAGAAATTGTAGAAAGAAATCCACTACTTGCTTACACAAAAGCCTATAAACTTCTTATATCAATCTGGGAGACAACGGTAAAAAAAGCAAGGTTAGCGCTTGAGAAGGGCGATAAAAAAACTGCTTTAATGCTTTTTAAGAACTTTCAAGAGATACCAGCAAAAAGTACTATCATCAAAGCTATTATAAGAGAGTATGAAGAGTTTGACAAATTTGCTAAGTTTGCACAAGAGTCAAAGTTTCCTTTAGCTTACGCCTTAGCTTTAAAATATCCACATTATCAAAACTCACAACTATATAAAGCACTTGAATTAAACTGGGAAAAAACATTTTCTAAAGCTCAAAAATATGCCATAGACCCAAATGGTGCAGAGATAACTAGAGAACTTTTAGCTCCATATAGGGGTGTATCTCAAAAAACAATGCTTATACAAGAGTTATTTGCAAAAAGTGAAGTTTACAAACGCTTTCGTATGGCTGTTGGTCAAAAAGATTTTAAAGCGGCTTTTGAGCTTGTTAAACTAAACCCATTTTTAAAAGAACTCTCAGACTATTCCTCGCTTATAGATTACGGTGATTTGCTCTATATAGAGAGCCAAAAACTCCTACAACAAGATGATACCCATGGGGCTATAAAGATGCTAAGAGTCTTAGTTGACTTTACTGATTTTTCCAAAGAAGTAAAAGAGCTTATGAAAAGTGTAGAGCAAAGACATAAGTTTTATGCAGCTATAAAAGAGGATGATATAACAAGCGCATATAATATTCTTGCCTTAAATGAGGATTTACAAAGTACACAAGATGCTAAAAGACTTCAAAAAGAGTACAACGATGCTGTAGCAATTGCAAATGAATTTGCTTTAGATGCAGATATAAAAGGGGTAAATAGAGCTTTAGAAAAATATATGAAGATAAGTTCTAAAAGTTCTGCACTTGCTGGTATCTATGGCTGGTGCTATATGGTTGAGCTTGAAAAGGCTATAGAAGAAAAAAGAGAGCAAACTATTATAGAAAATGGTATAAAAAACTATATCTTATACTTTGGACTTCAAGATCAGATAGTCTCTCTTTTTAATATATTTAAAGAGAATTATCCGCAAACAAAACTAAACCTAGAACTCCAAACTAAAGGCTCTAAGAGTATGTGGCGACCCTCTATGGTTATAAACTCCATCTTAGATTAAATTTAAATCACAAAATTTTCAGACTTTTTAACCTCAATTATAGTTCTTTTTTCATATAATTGGCGAATTTTTTAATAAGGAGTCGTTTATGCGGATTAGTGGCGCACAAATGGTCATTGAAGCATTAATTGCAGAGGGTGTAGAGACAGTTTTTGGCTACCCTGGTGGAGCAATTATGAATGTTTACGACGAGATTTATAAACAAGACAAATTTAAACATATATTGACAAGACACGAGCAAGCTGCAGTTCATGCTGCTGAGGGTTACTCAAAAGCGAGTGGAAAAGTCGGTGTTGCTATGATTACAAGCGGTCCTGGCTTTACAAATGCAGTGACAGGTCTAGCTGATGCTTACATGGATTCTATCCCTTTAGTAGTCATTAGTGGGCAAGTTCCAATGAGCCTTATTGGCACAGATGCCTTTCAAGAGATAGATGCAGTTGGGATTAGTCGTTCATGCACTAAGCACAACTATCTTGTAACAAACGCAAGTGATCTGCCTCGTGTTTTAAAAGAAGCATTTCATATCGCTGCATCTGGACGTCCTGGCCCTGTTCATGTTGATATTCCAAAAGATGTAACTGCTGAAATTGCAGAGTTTGACTACTCTATAGAGGTAGATCTTGAGACATATAAACCAAATGTCAAAGGAAACCCTCGTCAAATAAAAAAAGCGATGAATGCGATTGCTAAAGCAAAAAGACCTCTTTTTTACATAGGTGGTGGAGTAATCAATGCAAATGCTGGATATGAAGTAAGAGAGTTAGTTAAGAGAACTGGCATACCTGCTGTTGAGACTTTTATGGCTAGAGGTGTGTTATCTTATGATGATGAACTTTTAGTTGGAATGCTTGGTATGCACGGCTCTTACGCATCAAATATGGCGATGAGTGAGACTGACTTAGTTATAGGTTTAGGAGCGAGATTTGATGATCGTGTAACAGGTAAGCTCTCTGAGTTTGCAAAAAATGCAGGTGTTATCCATGTCGATATCGACCCTGCATCTATCTCAAAGCTTGTAAATGCAGACTATCCAATAGTTGGAGATGTTAAAAATGTTGTAAAAGAGATGCTAGAACTATCTTCATCTATAAACTCTAAGAAATATGAGCCGTGGAGAGAGACTGTAGCAAACTTTGCCCAGCTTCATCCTCTTGTATATCATGAAGATACAGATAGAATAAAGCCACAATGGGTTGTAGAGAGAGTAGGTGAGTTGTTAGGTGACGATGCAAATATCTCAACAGATGTTGGTCAGCATCAGATGTGGACTGCACAATTTTACCCTTTTAGCCGCCCTAGACAGTTTATAAGTTCTGGTGGACTTGGAACTATGGGCTTTGGTTTTCCAGCTGCTATGGGCGTTAAAGCTGCGACTCCTGATAAGATTAGTATAAACTTTACAGGAGATGGCTCTATTCTTATGAACTGTCAAGAGTTGATGACGGCGGTTGAGCAGAAGCTCCCTGTTATAAACATCATCTTAAACAACAACTACCTTGGAATGGTTCGCCAATGGCAGACTCTCTTTTATGATAAGAGACATAGTGAAACAGACCTAAGCGTTCAGCCTGACTTTGTTCTTCTAGCAGAGGCTTTTGGTGGGATAGGATATAGAGTTACAACAAAAGAAGAGTTTGATGCAGCACTTAAAGATGCGATAGAGAAAAATATTGTTGCGTTTATAGATGTTGTTGTTGAGAGGTTAGAAAATGTTATGCCGATGGTTCCATCAGGTGGAAGCTTATTTAATATGATGTTATTAGAGAGAAAGGAGAAGTAATGACTGAAAATAGTGAAAGAAGAGTAGTTTCAGTTATCGTGGTTAATGAAGCGAGTGTTTTATCTCGCATCACAGATCTTTTTTCTGGTCGTGGATATAATATCACTTCACTAACAGTAGCTCCGATTCCTGATAGTAAATACTCAAGACTAACCATAGTAACCTCTGGCTCTGTTAGAGTTATAGAGCAGATTACTAAACAGCTTCACAAACTCATCCCAGTTTTGAAAGTTTATGAACATGCTGACTTGGTTGAAAAAGAGATGGCTCTGATAAAATTTCCTATAGCTGAAAACATTAGTGATATAACTGCTTTTTGTAAGGCTTATAATGGAAATATAGTAAATGTTGGAGAAAATGTTTTTATTGCAATGATTGCGGATGAGCCAAAAAGAGTAGATAATTTTTTAAAGATGATAAAAAAATATAATCCTAAAGAGATAGTAAGAAGCGGTGCTGTAGCACTAGAAAGATAGTAGATGCTCTTAAAAAATAGCATCTCATCTAAAAGGATATAGATGAAGATATCAGAAATAGCTTCTATAATTGGAGTAAAATACGATAAAGAAGATTTTGAAGTTACAGCTATAAACACTCTCAGATCTGCTTCAAAAACAGAACTCTCTTTTGTATCAAATGTAAAATATATAAATGATATAAAAAATTCACAAGCTAGAGCTATAATAGTTGATGCAAAGACAGAAAAGTTCGTACCAGTAGACTCTATCGCTTTAGTAGTAGAGTCACCTTATTGGGAGATGGCAAAGATTTCAAAATACTTTGCTTCACCTATAGAAGATGAAACACTCCCTGAGCCAAAGATAGGCGAGGGCAGTATAGTATCTCCTAAAGCTGAGATAGCAAAGGGTGCTATTATTGGTAAAAATTGCACAATTATGGCCCATGTATATGTTGGTGCAAATGTTACCATAGGTGATAACACTATTCTTTATCCAAGTGTTTGCATCTATAGAGATTGTAAAGTGGGAAGTGATTGCATTATACATGCAAACACAACTATAGGAAGTGATGGTTTTGGTTTTGCTACATCAAAGTTAGGTGAGCATAAAAAGATATACCAAAATGGAAATGTAATCATTGAAGATGATGTTGAGATTGGAAGTTCTACTGCTATAGATAGAGCTGCTTTTGGGACTACGCTTATTAAAAAGGGCGTTAGGATTGATAATCTTGTCCAAGTCGGACACAACTGTGAGATAGGTGAGTATAGTGTCTTAGTCTCACAAGCTGGCATCGCAGGCTCCTCTAAGATGGGCAGAAATGTTGTTATGGGCGGACAGAGTGCAATAGCTGGGCATCTTGAGGTTGCAGCATTTACTACAATGGCCGCAAGAAGTGGAGTTACAAAGAGTATTAAAGAGGGTGGCTCAACATATGCTGGCTTCCCTCTGATGGAGCATAGAGCATGGTTGAAACTTCAGGCAAAACTAGCTAGACTAGCTAAGTCATAGTAAGGTAAATAGTTTATAAAATAATATTAAGGAGTACAAGTATGTTAAAAACAATAGAACTAAGTGGAACAAAAAAAGGTGTTATATCTATAACTAAACTAGAAGAGCCGTATGGGGAAGATAGTGAGACAGTGGCAAGTATAGGTATATCTCTAACTGGAAAGAGTGACTCTCCAGAGTGGAAAGTTCATATACCACTAGACAATTTAGATGAAGTTATAGAGGCACTTAAAGCTCTAAAGTAGGGAGCTTTCACTCAATCCCATGCTCTGCGCGGGATTGTATCCCTCTACTGGTTATTTAATCACTTTTCTAGCTCCCACGCTCCGCGTGGTAGCCTATATATACACTACAACCCAGACATATATGAGTTCCAACGCCGAGCATTGGAACTAGTTGAGTTCGTAATAAAATTAAGCTTTCAACTCCTTTACAAACTCTGCAATTCTTGCAATTCCTGTACGAATAGTCTCTATATCGGTCGCAAAGCTCATTCTAAAATAGCCCTCACTTCCAAAAGCTACACCTGGAACTACTGCTACTAGCTTTTTATCAAGTAACTCTTTTGAAAATTCAAGTGAATCAGAACTAACCTCTTTGATATTTACAAACAAGTAAAATGCACCATCAGGCTTTACAACACTTAGTCCATCTATCTTGTTTATAAGCTCATACGCTTCATCTCTTCGTTTTATAAACTCAAGTCTCATCATCTCTATATCTGCATCTGCACTGCCGTCAAGTCCAGCAATAGCAGCTTTTTGAGTTATAGTATTGATATTTGAAGTACTCTGACTTTGAAGCTTTTTAGTAGCTTTAATTAGCTCAGTATTGTGTGCAGCCATATAGCCAAATCTCCAGCCCGTCATTGCTACTGATTTGCTAAGGCCATTGATAGTTACCGTTCTTTTGTACATATCTTCACTAACAGCAGCACAAGATGTAAATGTACCCTCAAATGTTAGTTTTTCATACATCTCATCAGATGTAACGATGATATCTGTACCTTCTAAAACCTTTCCTAAAGCTATGAGTTCATCTTTTGAGTAGATAGAGCCAGTAGGATTTGAAGGAGTAGTTAGTATTAGCATCTTTGTTTTTGGAGTTATAGCCGCTTTTAACTGCTCAGGTGTTATCTTAAAAGCTGTCTCATCATTTGTCTCTATCTCAACTACATCGCCACCGCAATATAATACCAATTCAGGATAAGTAACCCAGTAAGGTGCAGGAATGATAACTTCATCTCCTTTTTGTATAGTTGCACTAATAAGGTTGAAAAGGGAGTGCTTAGCACCATTGTTTGTGATGATTTGATTAGGTGCATAGCTAAGATTGTTATCTCTTTTTAGCTTATTTGCTATAGCTTGTCTTAATTCAACTATACCATCAACAGCGGTATATTTTGTAAAACCTTCATTTATTGCAGCAATCGCAGCATCATTTATAACTTTAGGTGTGTTAAAGTCAGGCTCTCCAGCAGAAAAGCTAAGAATATCTTTTCCCTGTGCTTTTAATTCTTGTGCTAAGGTAGTAATAGCAATCGTAATTGATTCAGATAGTGTGTTAACGCGGTCAGTTAGCATAAGTGCATTCCTTACAATAAAATAATGGTGCAATTATACTTAAAATACCTTATGATAGTAGAAAGTTTTATCTTTTGTAGATTTAAAATATATCAGGGCTTTTGGATGCGATGTATTAGGAATGATAAGCAATGGAGTTCTCTCTCGCTCCCAAGTTTTACTTGGGAGTGTATATATCAATGACAATAAAAATTAAAATATGAATTCCCAAGTGAAACTTGGGAACTAGAAAACTAGTGAGTTCTACTAGTTCCAATGCTCTGCGTTGGAATTTATATATATCTGAGTTGTAGTGCATATATAGGCCCCCACGCGGAGCGTGGGAGCTAGAGATGGAGTTCTCTCTCGCTCCCAAGTTTTACTTGGGAGTGTATATATCAATGACAATAGAAATTAAAATATGAATTCCCAAGTGAAACTTGGGAACTAGAAAATTTTCTACTAGTTCCAATGCTCTGCGTTGGAATTTATATATATCTGAGTTGTAGTGCATATATAGGCTCCCACGCGGAGCGTGGGAGCTAGAGAACCTGGGAACTAGTGCTTCGCACTTGTGGCTTTAAAATAAAATTTGCAAGCCTTATTTACGGGGTCCATCGTGGGGAATTCCATCGCTTAGCGTTTCTAAAAACCTAGCTTCTCATAGCTTTTATAAATGATTCATAAATATTTTCTAGCTCTAAATCTTTTTCTAAAACATTTTTATTATCAACAACTAAGATATGCTCTAAAATAGCGACTCTTTTTAAGAGATACTCAAACATCTCTTTGTTGATATCTGGAAGCAGGTTGTGCATAAAAGGATCTTTACATCTGCCTTTTTCAATAATATGAGCAGGAATCCCAATAGCAGTTGAGCAATCTGGAACCTCTCTAACTACAACAGAATTAGCACCAATTTTTGAATACTCACCAATTGTAATATTACCTAGAATTTTAGCACCAGCACCAATAACTACGCCTTTTTTTATAGTAGGGTGACGCTTACCTTGAACCAAAGAGACACCGCCTAAAGTAACTCCTTGATATATTAAAACATCACTCTCTATAACGCTAGTTTCACCAATGACTACGCCAGTTCCATGGTCTATAAAGACTCTAGGCCCAATAACCGCAGCAGGATGAATATCTATGTTTGTGATGATGTGATTTACACCCATAATCATCCGAGAGAGTCTTTTAAAATTTGCCTTATGGAGTCTATGGGCTATTCTATACCATGCTATTGCCCAAACACCAGGATAGTTAAAGAGGAAATCTAGCTTAGAATTTAGGGCAGGGTCATTTCTATAAACATTTAAAAAATCTTCTTTTATTTCGCCAAACAGTCCCATAATTAACCTTAATTTGTAGTTCTTAAATAACCATTTTGTTTTACAAAAGTTTCAAGTTTTGCAAGTGTATCATTTTTTTCTTGCTCAGATATAAAGTCACTTTTCATTAAATCATTTTTAAGTTTATCTAAAATATCATCTTTATTATAGCCGATTGACTCTAATATCTCTAATATATCTTTTGATTCCACTTTGTTTATAATCTTGTGACCATCTTCATCTATCTCAATCGTATACTCACTAGGGTGAGTAAAGAGGTTGTGGTTCATTCCAAGTGTCTCTTGGTACGCTCCAACATTAAAAAAACCTAGAAAATAGTCCTCTTCATCAAGATCGATATCATGTAAATAGAGAGGTTTATCAGGATCAAAACCTATCTCTCCATCACTATCACAAGTTATATCCCATAGAGATGCTGCTCTTAGTGGAGTCGTATTTAGATAGTGCAGAGGCATAACAGGAAAGTGCTGGTTTAGACCCCAATAATCTGGCAAACTTTGAAAGATAGATGCATTTATAAGATATCTCTCTTGTAGCTTTACCTGAAGTTGCTCTAACTCATCCGTTGGATCTGCTGACTTTAGATAGAGTGCTCTTTTTATAATGTTATGCACTAAAATCTCAGCATTTGATCTATCTTGAAGATCAATATAACCTAAATCAAAAAGGGTCAGTAGCGATTCCATATGGTCTAGTGCATCGTGAAGATACTCTATACAGTTTTGATTGCTAAGGAGGTTGTTTAACTCTATGAGCTCATCAAGAAGAGGTGGATTGACAGGCTTAAAGTTTAGCAGTTTTTCTTGATAGTCATGAGTAAATAGTTCTAAAACGGGAGTAACTAAAACAGCATGAGATGCTACTATAAATCTACCTGACTCTGTGAAAATATTTGGATGCTTTACATTTTTAGCATCCATGACTTGTCCTAGAGAGAAGACAACAGAACTTGTAAACTCATCTATTGAGTAGTTTCTTGCTTTTGATTTAGTATGTTGGTCATACTCAACTGCAAGACCTCCACCGATATTTATATTATCAAGTGAATGCGCGCCCATTTTTCTAAGCTCAGCATAGATATTTCCAGCCTCTCTTAGTGCTTTTTTAAGTGGAGCTATATCTGACATTTGAGAACCTAGATGAAAGTGAATCATACTTAAGTATTTCAGTAAATCAGCTTCTCTTAGGAGGTTGATAGCCTCTATAATCTCCGTAGAAGTTAGCCCAAATTTAGCATCCATTCCTCCACTTTTTGCCCAGATGCCACTTCCTGCACTATGAAGTCTTACACGGATGCCAATATCTGGAACCTTTAAGTTACACTCCTGTGCAACCTCAATAATAGTCTCTAACTCACCTAAGCCCTCGATCGTTAGAGTGATATTGTGTCCACTTTGAGCTGCGATAAATCCTAGGGTTATCATCTCTTTATCTTTAAAGCCATTTACTGTGATGTATGCTCCAGTAGGAGTTTTGCTCATCGCTAGAATTAGCTCTGCTTTTGATCCCGCTTCAAGACCATAATTAAACCTTTTACCTTGAGCTGTAATAGCCTCTACGGCGTGAGGAAATTGGTTTACCTTAAGAGGAAAAACGGCATTAAAATTACCCTTATAGTTGTTTGCTTTTATGGCTTTATCAAAGTAAGAGTAGAGACTACTGATCTGTTTTTTTATAAGATGTGGAAACCTTAAAAGTAGAGGACCTCTCACATCGTTTGAGCGAATCTCTTGGACCAGCTCTAAGATTGAGGGCATACTTTTATAGTTTAGTTTAACCTCACCATTTTCTACTATAAAGTTTTTGTTTGACCATATGTCTAATCCAAAATGATTCATACGTGCAGCTTTTGTTGAAAATATTTATCTATATCAAAAAACAGTTCTGAATTTTGATCTCTATAGGTTAAGTTCTTTTGGTTCATGTCATTAATGTTTTTAATACCCATAACAGCAGATATCATTTTCATTCCTTTTACTAAATTTAGGTGATAGTTTCCTATCTCTCTTCCCTCTTTTATAACAAGATAGGAGGCTCTTTTTTTCTCATCTTGTGTAGCCATTCCAACAGGGCATACATGAGAACCAAAACCAGAACACATTCTAGCACGAATACATCCACCACTCATCATAAATCCTCTTGCTATACCTATGGCATCTGCACCCATGCAAAGAGTTATTATTGCATCGTCTGGAGTTAGTATTTTACCACTTGCTATTATCTTTATATCTTGACGTACATCATGCTTTTTCAGCATTGCATCTAAGATGTAAAGAGCGTTATTTGTTGTTAGACCTACTGATTCCATGAGTTCTAGCGGAGCAGTTGCACTTCCGCCCTCACCACTATCTACTGAGATAAAATCAGGTATATTTTTACCCTCAGCTTTTCTCTTTGCAATTTCACGAGCCAACTCATCAACAGCATCCATATCAGAGATTACTATTTTAAAACCTACAGGTTTTTGTGAGAGTTTTTGAAGTCTCTCTACAAAGTCTAAAAGATGCTCAGTTGTGTCCGCATAAGGAAATCTATTTGGTGAGAAGATATCCTTACCCTGTGGCACACCTCTATAGTATGCAACATCAGCAGTCACTTTTACGGCTGCTAGTTTTCCACCAGTCTGTTTTGCACCCTGTGCTATTTTTATCTCAGTCATACGGCAAAATTTCATAACTTTTTGATACTTTAACTCATCAAACTTTCCACTAGCATCTCTTACTCCATAAAGACCTGAACTCATCTGAAATATTATGTTTGGTATATCTTGTGGAACTTCTTTTGGAAATGACTCAAGGGAAGCGTTCCAGTTTACACGAAAAAGTACGTGAGAGTCTGTGTCATATATATATGTGTTTTGAGTATCTCTGTTTAGTAAAACAGTTCTATACCACTTTAAAGCTCTCGCACGATTAAAAAGTTTATCTCCTACTTTAAAAACAAATTCAGCCCAAGGTGTGCTTTTTACAATCTCTAGATAATCACAATCTTTTAAGTTTGGTTTATGAGTAAAGAGATGATTTGAGGTAAGTGACCCTTCTCCTGTGTTTATTGTTAGATTTGTTTTCGCTCCTGCTATAGAAAAAGCTCTAACTGCTTCTGGGGAGAGCGAGCCATCGCTCATAGCAGAACGGATGATTGGAGTGTGAGAAACAAATGGAATCTCTCTATCTTTACCAAAAATCACACTTGTATCTTCTAGAACTTCATCTTCATTTAAAACATTTGTAGCGTGTTTGATAATAAATCTTGAACCTGAAAAAGGCTGAGCAACTGAAAAAGATTTATAGTTTGGCAAGTCTTTTGCAGCGGTGTAAACCCAGTCTATTTTATCTTTTGAGTCATAAAAAGTCTCATTTGCAAAGTACTGACGAAGAGGCTCTCGCAGTGCTTCAAAGAAGTATCTAAAACGACCAATAACTGGGTAGTTTATAAGCAGGGCATGTTTTCTTTGGATATATTTATCATATATAAATAGGGCTATAGTAGCAAATAGACCTGCGAGTATAAAAAACTCTATGAACTCTATAAACAAAGCCCATATAGTATGAAGTGTCTGCATTAAAAGTCCTCTATTTTAATAATTTCTTCTGTTTTTTCTTCTAAATTTTTAACCCAGATTGTGCCATCTTTTAACTCATTTGAGCCAATAACACAGCAAAATTTGGCTTCTGCCTTATCAGCTGCTTTTAGATGCTTTTGAAGATTTTTTGCTTTATAATCAAGTGTGACTTTATGAGTTTTTCTTTTGCTCTGAGTTAGCTTTACAACTAAGTCAATCGCTTCTTCATCTAAAGCTCCCATATAGTAACCATCTCTTGTACTTTGTGGCATCTCGATAAGCTCTAAAAGTCTCTCAACTCCCATAGCAAAACCAACAGCAGGAGTAGCTTTTCCATCTAAAAATTCTACAAGTCTGTCATATCTTCCACCGCCAGCTATCGCACTTTGGCTCCCTATATTGTCACTTACAAACTCAAATGCAGTCTTTGAATAGTAGTCAAGGCCACGAACAAGGTTTGTATCTATCTCATAACTTATACTATTTTCACTTAATATCTTTTTTAAATTAGTAAAATCATCATCACAGCTCTTACAAAGTGAGTTTAAAAGTTTTGGTGCATCTTTATATATAGTTTGACAAGTTGAGTTTTTACAATCAAGAACTCTGATGGGATTAGTTTCAAGTCGGCGAACACAATCCTCACAGACCTTATCTTCTACATTTTTAACAAAGTTGACAAGATTTTGGCGATATGGTGGCATACACTCACTGCATCCTAGAGAGTTTAGTTGAAGCCTATAACCGATGCCAAGAGCATTTAAGATATCACTAACCATCATAATCATAGATGCATCTTCATAAACACTATCTACTCCAAAACTCTCAACTCCAAACTGATGGAACTCTCTAAGTCTTCCTTTTTGAGGTCTCTCATAGCGAAACATAGGTCCATGATAGAAAAATCTATGAGTACCGCCAGCTTTATCAAGTTTTTTCTCAATAAAAGCCCTTACAACACCAGCAGTTCCCTCAGGACGAAGACAAACATCATTGTCGCCTTTATCTATAAACTGGTACATCTCTTTTGAGACAATATCACTAGAATCTCCAACAGAGCGCTTAAAAAGAGCTGTCTCTTCAAGCAAAGGAGTCTCTATAAAGTGGTAACCATACCTTTTGGCTATATCTGTAGCCGTATCTATAAAGTGAGTGAATCTTTGATAATCTTCACTCATAATATCATTCATACCTCTTAACGACTTAATCATGTAGTTCCTTAAGCTTTTTATCTTGGAGTTTAAATCTATGAAAGGATACCATTTTATGCTTATATGAGATTTATTTTGGAGTTCTTTTGAACTAATATAAAGTAGCTTAGATGATTAAATGTCGTTTAATAATAAAATATTATAATGGAGCGTAAACTTACAATAAAAAACTTAAGGAGATTATCATGATAGAGTTAGAAAAACTACCATTTGAAGAAGACGCGTTAGAGCCTTTTATATCTAAAGAGACCATAGAGTTTCACTACCATAAGCATCACGCTTCTTATGTTAAAAACTTAAATGCTCTTATAAAAGGCACAAGATATGATGAACTTGCCCTATCATCTATCATTCGTGATAGTGAAGGAGCAATGTTTAACAATGCAGCCCAGACTTTTAATCACAATTTTTATTGGAAATCTCTGTGCGCTGTATCAACTCCACCAAAAGGAAAACTTCTTAGCAAAATAGAAGAAGATTTTGGTTCACTCGATGCTCTTAAAGAGCAGTTTTTAAAAGAGGGCGCTACTCTTTTTGGTTCAGGTTGGGTTTGGCTTGTTCGTGAGGCAAAAGGGCAGCTTATGTTAAAGCAGACTAAAAATGCAGATACGCCACTAAGCTCTGGAGCTATTCCCCTTTTTGTTTGTGATGTTTGGGAACATGCTTACTATATAGATTTTCGTAATGCAAGACCAAATTATTTAGCTGAATTTTGGGAGCATATAAATTGGGAGTTTGCACAAAAGACCTATGAAGCAACAGATAATGATGTTTTTATTGCAATAGAACCGTGTAATGATATACACGACCCATTTTGTCAAATACTAGATGAGATGCAAAGAAATGATAGAGTTACAAGCTAAATAGCTTGTAACTCTTAGCTATGTCAAGATATATTCAATGATAATGGGGTTGCTAGGGACATTTGTCCCTGCCATTAAAATGGGCTAGTTCATTTTAATGTATAAGATAAATGACAAGCTAAATAGCTTTAATTATCTCTTTTGTTATTGTCTCTATATCTTTAGTGGCATCTACAGCTATAAGCTCCAATCCTAGGAGTTGTGTAGCTTTTATAATGGCATCTTGGATGCCTAGTAGATACTCAACACCACGAAGTTCGATGCCATCGAGCTTTTTTTGAGATAGTCTAAACTCTAACTCCTCTTTTGTAAGCTTTAGTAAAAACACTTTTTTGGGATAGATGCCATCAGTTGCAAATCTATTTAGATGCACAATTGCAGTCTCACTTATCTCTCCTTGAACTAAAGCGTAAGCAATCCCACTAACAACGCTTCTATCAGAGATAATCATCTTATGGATATTTGGCTTTATTACCTCTTGAATATGTTCAGCTCTATCTGCTAAAAAGAGTAAAAACTCAGCTTTTTTGCTTCTGATATCTGCATCTAAGACTATCTCTCTTATCTTAGAACCAAGAGCAGTTCCACCAGGTTCTTTTGTGATAATGGCATCTTTAAAATGCTCTTGAAGTTTTTCTATCTGAGTGCTTTTTCCAGCAGTATCAATACCCTCTATTGTTATATACATCTCTGTTTGCTCCCTATAATGTTTTGCACTTCACTAGGAAGCAAATGCTCTGTTTTTGCTTTAAACTTTAAAAGGCTTCTTACACTTGAGGAGCTTATAAAAGCGTGTTTTAGCTTTGGCATCAAGTAAACAGTCTCTATGGAATCATCAAGCGAGTTGTTTAAGTAGCCAAGTTGCAGCTCATACTCAAAGTCGCTAAGTGCACGAAGACCACGTATAAGGATAGTGGCTCCATGAGTTTTTGCAAGTTCAACTGTTAGGTTATTAAATCCAACAACTCTTATATTGCCAAGCTTTAGAGTTGCTTTTTCTGCCATGTCTATACGGTCTTCTAAACTAAACATAGGTTGTTTTTCATGTGACTCGGCAATTGCAATAATAACTTCATCAAAGAGCTTTAAAGCTCTCTCAATAATGTCAAAATGACCATTTGTGATAGGATCAAATGTCCCTGGGTATAGTGCTATTTTTCTCAAATATTACTCCCATCTCTTATAAAGATTATGTTCAATATCTAGCAAATCAAACCATTTGCCTATGATAAAATTTTCCATCTCATCTAGTGTTTGTTGTTCTGAGTAGTAGGCAATAACAGGTGGGGCAATTATAACTCCAAGGCGAGAGAGTTTTAGCATATTTTCTAAGGCTATAGCAGAAAACGGCATCTCTCTTGGAGCTAAGATAAGCTTTTTTTGCTCTTTTATCATAACGCTAGCACATCTTGTTACTAAGTTATCTGAGATGCCACAAGCGATTTTAGCAAGTGTATTCATACTGCAAGGTGCTATTATCATAGCATCTACTCCAAATGAGCCAGATGCAACGCTTGCTGCTATGTTTTGATTATCATGTATGGTTAAGTTATTCTCTTTTTCTAAAACAACACCAGCATTTTTTGTCATAATAAAGTGCCTCTCAATGTCACTTGGAAGTAACTTTGTAGTCTTTATACCTAAATTTACTCCGCTAGCACCACTTGTTGCTACTACTATTTTACGCTTCATATTTTCTCATCATCTATTTTATAATTCCTCTGTTTTTTCCAACTATTTGTACTTTTAGTTTTGTACCATTTGATTTTTCAACCATAATTATATCGCCCATCTTTGCTTCTTGAAGGGCTTTTGCATTAAAAGTTATAGACATATTTTTACTATCCATTGAAACGCTTACACTCTCATGTCTGCGAACCATACTTAAAATCTCTATATCTCTTGTGGTTATGATGCTATCTTTTTGTAGATGATGTCTACTTTGCAGTGACTTTTCATCTAGTTCTTCAATGGGCTTTGCCATAAATTTATCAAGAATTATACTCTTTTTAAATGTGTTAAGAGCTGATAGTTTGGTCGCCCTTGCTAGTGTCTCTCTTGTTATATAGACAAAGACCTTGGCATCTACTATAAAGTTAAAGTATATCTTTTTATTTTTTGGTGTTTTGATGCTTAATATCCCATCTTTTGCAAGA
The DNA here is from genome assembly GCA_028684815.1 of Sulfurimonas sp. Lineage (GTDB taxonomy): Bacteria > Campylobacterota > Campylobacteria > Campylobacterales > Sulfurimonadaceae > Sulfurimonas. The sequence continues at coordinate 606 of JAQUFE010000007.1, read as the reverse complement.
TAAGCATCTCCTCTTATCTCCACCACGTAACTCTCTGGAAGTGACTCTATAAAGCCTCTTGTTTGAATCTTAATATCTTTTATCTCTATGTTTTTGTAGTGCCGTTGGTAGTAGAGCCTAACATGGTTAACTATTTTTGAAGTGTCTATCGGGCTAGATTTTACAAACTTTACATAAGAAGTCTCAGCCTCAATACCTCTATAGCCATTCTCTCTAAGTACTTTTAACAAATCTTGTGATTTTACTCTTTTTGTGTATCTTCCCTCATTTATCTTATATATTTTTTTATTTCTTGGAGCATCTTTTATGATGTGAGAGATATAAATATCATCTGAATCAACATAATAAGTACTTTGAAGTTTTATATGAGCAAAATTATTTGCAAATAGAAAGTTTGTTAAGAGTATAAAAAGGGCGGTTTTTTTAAACATTTTGTTGCTTTTTTATTTATTGTAACATATTTATATCATCTTACACACAAAACGAAGTTTCTTTAGAAAACGAAGTTTCTTTAGAAAACGAAGTTTCTTTAGAAAACGAAGTTTCTTTAGAAAACGAAGTTTCTTTAGAAAACGAAGTTTCTTTAGAAAACGAAGTTTCTTTAGA